>JBCNOR010000615.1:0-3137 GCA_039593785.1 Niabella sp.
TTCATAGAAAAATGGGGCGTGTTTGGTTATACTTCAAAACTAAGTATTAAAGCATTCTTCTTTTCTGCGAATTGATTATTATGCCGTTTCAGTTCACCGTTGTATCGTTCCAATTTATACATCGTCTGCAACATGGAAGCAGGAAAGCAAGTTTCGGGTTTTATAGCCGCCTCAGGATAGTCACTTTTGTGCTATAAAACCATTTTAAAAATGAAACGATTTGAAAACAAGGTGGCCTTAATTACAGGCGGTACTAATGGTATCGGGCTGGCCACAGCGTATGAATTTATTAAGGAAGGGGCCAGGGTAATTGTTACAGGCAGAAGCAAAGCAACTGTAAGCAGGGCCATAAACGAGCTTGGTCCTAATGCCAGGGGCCTGATATCAAATGCCGCCAGCATGATCGATATCCTGGCGCTCCGAGAGCAGGTGCAGCAATATGTCGAAACCATAGATGTACTATTTGTAAATGCAGGTTATGGAAAATTTGCTTCGCTGGAAACAGCAGATGAAGGGCACTTTGATGAGCTCTTTGATATGCTGGTAAAAGGGACTTTTTTTACGGTGCAACAAATATTGCCTATGATAAACGAAGGCGGTTCTATTATCCTGAATGCTTCGTCGGTAACTGAATTTGGCGGAATGCCCAATTTTTCGGTTTATACTGCGGCTAAAGCGGCTGTTCAGTCTTTCATAAAGACTTTCGCCGCAGAATGTACCGAAAAGAAGATCAGGGTAAATGGTATCAGCCCCGGTTATATTAAAACGAACATTTTCAATAATACAGGGCTTACTCCTGATCAAATAGATGCGACAGTAGAACACGTTACGTCTACCCTGCCCTATAAAAGATTTGGTGAGGCTACAGAGGTTGCCCGGACGGTGCTTTTCTTATCTTCAGAAGAAGCTTCTTATATCCACGGGGCACAGATCCTGGTCGATGGTGGACTGGCAAACATTAATGGCTAATTGTTAATTATTAATGGTTAGTTGTTAATTCCATTGATAGTTATCATTAACCATGATAATTGACCATTGATCATTAACCATTGATCATTGGTCACTATAAAAAGGTAGCCCTCCTTGGGAGGGAGGGCGTAACCATAAACCAATAAACCAAATAAACACCTGAGGCTGGTGTTGAAAATTTAACCATAAATACATAGACAAAAACCGTGCCAAAAGTCCTTTGTTTAATCTGGTAATTTTATTAAACACTGAAAACCAAAATGTTGAGTTAAGTATAAAAATTATTTTAATTTTATTTACTTCTATATCAGGTTGATTTTTTCCGGAGAAAATGGAAAATGAGAGGCGCTGAAGATTAAAATAATTGCAATTGAGTGGGGTTATCCGGTTTTTGATCTTTTACTTCATTAAAGTTGGAGATGGAAATACCGAGTAGCCTTACTTTCTTTTGCTGCAGGTCGAGTTTGGACAAGAGTGTTTTGGCGGTAGTAGCAATAAGCTCGAGGTTGTCTGTAGGTTGCGGGTAAGATTGGTTGCGTGTGATCTGCCTGAAATCACTGAATTTTACTTTTAAGGTAATAGTCCTGCCTTTTAGCTGGTACCGTTCCAGGCGCTTGACTACTTTTTCTGCCAGTCGATCCAGCTCCGCAAACATTTCGTCGAGCAATTCCAGGTCATGTTCAAAAGTATCTTCTGAAGCCAGCGATTTAACTTCACGATCCGGCTGTACCGGCCTGTTATCAATACCTCTTACGATCTGATAGTAAAATTTTCCTGATTTACCGAAGTGCTGTACCATTTCTTCTTCGGATAAATTTTTAAGATCTGCGCCGTTAAAGAGGTTCATACGCTTCATCCGTTCTGCGGTCACCCTCCCTACTCCGAAGAATTTCTCTACCGGCAACTGTTCTATGAATTGGATAATTTTTGAAGGTCCGATGAAAGTCAGACCATCCGGTTTGTTCATATCTGATGCGATCTTGGCGATGAATTTATTGACAGATACGCCGGCTGAAGCGGTGAGATACAATTCTTCTTTAATGGCATCTTTGATCTGCTGTGCAATTTCAATAGCGGAGCCAATGTTTTGTTTATCAGCGGTAACGTCAAGAAAGGCTTCATCGAGGGAAAGCGGTTCGATAATATCAGTGTATCGGTGGAATATTTCCCTTATCTGCTGCGATACTTTTTTATAAACATCAAACCTGGGGAAAACGAAAATTGCTTCGGGGCATAATTGCCTTGCTTTTATGCTGGACATCGCCGATCTGATGCCAAATTTCCTCGCTTCGTAACTTGCTGTGGCCACTACGCCCCTTCTGTCGGGCAGGCCGCCTACGATAATGGGTTTGCCTCTGTATTCCGGGAAATCACGTTGTTCTACAGATGCATAAAATGCATCCATATCGATATGAATGATTTTCCGGATAGGCGTCTGCTCCATACTTAATGTATTTCAAAGGTAGGAATAGTTGCTGTTTGAAATATTTTATTACGGCAGACATGTTGTGTAATTTATTTTTTATAAAATCTTTATTAGTTTTCTTCCAAAGTTTTTAACACCTTTACTTCTTTGCCTTAATAATTGGTATTATTTTTGCTACAACAAACATAAAACAGAAAAACATACAGTTATGAAACAACGCCTTTTGATTTTAGCTGCTGCTACGGCTGTAGCATTTGCAGCATGTAATGGTGGTAACAACGAAGGTACACTTACGCAACAGCAGGCCGATTCTATCGCTAAGGCGAAAATGGATTCTACTGCCGCCGCCATGAAAGCACAAAACGACTCTACCATTGCGGCCACTGCGGCTGATGAAGCAAGAAGAGCAGATTCTATACGTGTTATCGATTCTATTATTGCCGCTACTAAAAAGACGACTACAACAACAACTACTGTAGTTAAGAAAGGCAATAAAGGAACAACAACTACAAAGACTGAGACTAAGACAGAAACTAAAACAGAGCCTAAGAAAGAAGGACTTCAAGGACATTCTGACCAGGCACAACAGAGCCAACAAGGCGGTTTACAAAACCGTTCTGATCAAGCGATACAGAAACAACAGCAGACTAAACAAGGCGGTGGTTTAGAAAGCAGGTCTGATCAAGCTCAACAGAGATAATATTATACGTAATAAAAAACCGCAGCTTAGCTGCGGTTTTTT
>JBCNOR010000616.1:0-3134 GCA_039593785.1 Niabella sp.
CAACGCATGCCCTTATGTCCGGCGATCAATCTTTTATTGATGAATGGACAGAGTCAATTGTAAAAGCCTGTGATTTTATAAAAGATGCCTGTGCAAAAAAAGGGCATGATGGGGTGGAAGGGCTGATGCCGGCTGCAGTAGCAACGGACGATATGATTCCTACGCAATCTATCTGGAACCTTGCCTGGAACTATAAGGGATTAACCAAAGCAGTACAGCTATTGGAAAAGATAAATCACCCCAGGGCTGCTTCATTTAAATCTTTCGCTAATCAATACAAGGCTACTTTTATTAAGGCGTTTCGTGAAGCAGCCGCAAAAGCGCCTAAATGGAAAGATGCAACCGGACAGGAATATCCTGTACCCGTTACAACATTGTCCAAAACGCCGCCACCAAAGCATGTATATGATGATGCTTTTTCATTGGATACGGGCCCTCTTGTATTGGTGTGGGCCGGCTTGTTTGATGCCACAGATCCGTTAATGACTGCCGCAACTAAATTTTTCAGGGAAGGGCCTAATTGGGATCTAAAAGGTCCCCGCTTTAATGCCGTGTCAAGGCCGGTATTGGAAAGAGAGATGTCCACCTGTGAACCTTGCTATAGCTGGAATGTGGCACACTCCCGGGATCTCGCAGATAGAAGAAAGTACCTCGAAGGAATGTATAGCTTGTTTGTTGGGTCTCTTTCTCAGAATACCTTTACTTCCTGCGAACACCGCACCGGCATGCAGGGCACATTGTTCTCTACACCGCTTGCTTTTTGGATGGCAAGAATGGCGTTGATAGATGATGAAGTAAAAAGTAATGAACTGCACCTGTTAAGATTTTGTCCGATGGCATGGATAACAGCTGATAAAGAAACCCGCCTTCAGGAAATGCCTACTATTTATGGTCCGGTGGATTTGATCTTTCGGATGGACAAAGCAGGGCATACGCTTAATCTTACGTTTAAAGGTTATTGGCGGCAAAAACCCCGTAAAGTGATATTGCAGGTGCCACCCATGAGCGGTTTGAGATTTATAGTTGTAAACGGTAAAAAGTATAGCGTTGTTAATAAAAAACAAATAACACTTTAACGCTTCTATCACAGGTTGATAGTACCGGGACATTAGAAGGTATTATCGTTATAAAATGAAAGGCTTAATCAAAGCAGATATAGGATGAGAAACCAGAATGGAAGGTCCGCTATAATAGCCCGTTGAAGACAGGGATGTTGAAAAGTCAATGTTTTCCTGAGTGCTGAATAGCATGGAAAAAAGAGATAAACCAAACTATAAAAAATAACAACCAAAAGCATATGAATAAAAAAAATGTGCAAAGTATGGGACTAAGCTGCAAACAATATCTTTTGCTATCTGGCAAGGTAAAAAAGCGGCGCAGCCTTATTAGTGGCGTCTGTAAAAGATGTTTTGTTGTATTAGCAGTGCTATTTTTCTCGCACGCTCAGCTAAAGGCGCAGCATGTATTAAAGGGACTGGTGCTCGATCAGCAAAATAAGCCCTTAACAGGCGCATCCGTACTTTTGAAAAGCACCAGTGTTGGTACCACTACAGATATTGATGGAAAGTTTATACTGGAAATAGTAAATCCGCAGGATACTTTGATCGTTACTTACCAGGGTTACACTCCTTTGCGTCTGTTAGCCGGAACCGGGCGGGAAAAAACAATCATCTTAAATGAAGACCTTGAGCAGTCGAAGATGAATGAAGTAGTAGTGGTTGGTTTCGGAACGCAAAAAAAGCTAACCGTTACGGGGGCTGTCTCTTCTATTTCCACCAAAGAAATAGAACAGTTTGCCACTCCTTCCTTATCAAACGCCATTAGTGGTAAAATACCCGGTATTATAACGCGGCAATCCTCGGGAATGCCGGGAGGCGATGCTGCCCAGGTTTTTATAAGAGGGTTTGGTACCTGGGGAAACCGGGCTCCCTTAATTCTTGTAGATGGTGTAGAACGGGATTTAAATAATATAAATGCTCAGGAAGTAGAAAGCTTTTCTATTTTAAAAGATGCTTCGGCTACCGCTGTATTTGGCGTGCGTGGAGCGAATGGTGTTATTATAATTACTACGAAGAAAGGCACTGTAGGCAGACCGAGGATCACACTCCGGTCGGAAACCGCCATGCTGAGTACTTTAAGAATGCCCGACTATATCAACGGATTTGAATATGCGAGCCTGATAAACGAAGGGTTGAGTAATGTGGGCAGGCCGAGATCTTTTTCCGAAGAAGAACTGCAAAAATTTGCAGATGGATCTGATCCATATTTGTACCCGGATGTGAACTGGGCAGATGTAGTATTGAAACGGAATACATTTCAGCACATTTCAAATCTTAGTGTAACAGGAGGAAATGATGTAGTACGATACTTTACCAATGTGGGTTACACCAGCCAGGATGGAATTTACAAGCAGGATAACCTAAATGCTTTTAATACCAATGCGAATATGAAGCGGTATAATTTCCGTTCAAATGTAGATATCAATTTGTCGAAAAATTTAAAAATAGATCTGAGCTTAGGTGGTATTATCCATCAGCAAAATTACCCAGGTAATACTTCTTTGGACATTTTTACAGCGGTTAAGAAAACCTCACCTATAGACTATCCCATATTTAACCCGGATGGAAGCCTGGGTGGAGTGCCGAGTTATGTCGGATATCACCCCTATGGTATCGCAACAAGGTCAGGCTACATGAACTACTTCCGGAACACATTGCAGGGTACATTTGGAGCAGCATGGGATTTGTCTGATCTGGTTACCCGGGGGCTATCCGTAGGAGGTCGGTTTGCCTATGACTATTACTCTTTTAACCAGGCTACCAGGCAGAAATATTTTCAGGTTAAAAGATACCAGGGCATAGATGAAGTTACCGGGGAAGAAAAATATCAGCTCATGCGTGATGAACAGCCGATGGGGTATGTTCCTTCCAATGTAGCCAATCGTGCTATATATACAGAGGCCACAATAAACTATAACCGCAATTTTAACGGGCATAATGTAGCGGGGCTTATTTTATATAATCAAAGAGATTTTGTTAATCTTATGGCAGGCACTTCTATTGGCAACCTGCCGGCAAGAAGAATGGGTTTGGCCGGGAGGCTGAGTTATAGTTACCACAACAAGTATCTTTTAG
>JBCNOR010000617.1:0-3130 GCA_039593785.1 Niabella sp.
ACAGTATGTAAGTGTTTAGCACCTGTGCCAGATCAGTATGCTCATCCACCATAAAGCCAGATTTGCTTTTGGGTGACGAAAATATCTGGGGTGGCGTTTTTTCGTATTCAAACAATGCCTCTTCTTTTTTAACCGGTTCGTAAAATTCTTTCCAGTGTTTTAATTCGGAAGAAGAAGGGCGCTCTATAAAATGTGCCTGGTGCTGCTGCGTAAATCCTTTATAAATAGGAGAAGCTGCAGCTGTTTCCTGCTGATCGGAGGTAAAAGGCTTGGACACCGATGACAGGTTTTGTATGGATGCGTCCAGGTTAAAATCCAGCGTAGGCGTAATGCTAAACTGAGCCAGGGCGTGTTTTACTGCTGCCTGAACAAAGGCGTAAACGATCTTTTCGTCCTCAAATTTAATTTCCTGCTTCGTGGGGTGTACATTCACATCCACCTGTTCGGGGTCTATTTCAATAAACAGCACATACATCGGGAAACTATCCGGGGGAATCATTTCCTGGTAGGCGTTCATTACTGCGTGGTTGAGGTAAGCACTTTTGATAAACCGGTTGTTTACAAAAAAGTACTGGTCGCCGCGCGTTTTTTTGGCAGTTTCCGGTTTACCGGTAAAGCCATAAATATTCAGGTAGTCTGTGTCATCTTTTACAGTTACCATTTTAGCGTTGTAGTGGTTGCCTAAAAGTTGTACAACTCTTTGCTTCAATGTACCTTTTTCAAGATGAAACAGCTGTTGCCCGTTAGAGGTAAGTGTAAATAAAATATGCGGGAAAGACATGGCTACCCGCGTAAATTCATCCACTATATGGCGCATTTCGGCGGCATTGCTTTTTAAAAAGTTGCGCCGGGCCGGAATATTAAAAAACAGGTTTTTCATGGCAATGCTGGTACCGTTGGGTACTGCCACTGGTTCCTGCCGTAATACGGTACTGTTCTCTATCTCCAGCAAAGTGCCGGCATCATCTTCTGCCCGTTTCGATTTTAGCTCTACCTGGGCCACCGCGGCAATGGATGCCAGCGCCTCACCCCTGAATCCCATGGTTTTGATATGGAACAGGTCTTCAATACTCTTTATTTTGGAAGTAGCATGGCGTTCAAAACACATACGTGCGTCTGTTTCGCTCATGCCACTGCCATTATCCACCACCTGCAAAAGGGTTTTGCCGGCATCTACAATGATCAGTTTAATTTCGGTGGCACCCGCATCCACCGCATTCTCCAACAGCTCTTTTACCGCACTGGCCGGGCGCTGAATCACCTCACCAGCCGCAATCTGGTTAGCAATATTGTCGGGTAATAAAACTATTTTATCAGGCACGCGTCACAAAATTTTTAAGCGTGTAAAGGTACAATAATCGATGGTTAATGGCCTCCTAAATCTATATCGGGTGCCAACTGCCTATCAGGCTGCCAAGATTTACAATAA
This sequence comes from Niabella sp., assembly GCA_039593785.1. Classification (GTDB taxonomy): domain Bacteria; phylum Bacteroidota; class Bacteroidia; order Chitinophagales; family Chitinophagaceae; genus Niabella. The sequence continues at coordinate 1,430 of JBCNOR010000617.1, forward strand.
ACCAGGATCGCTAACTTTTAACCGGCTCAATAATGAGTTCAGCGTCATAATGGTCACCCGAATCATTAAATAACAGCCGGTAGTTTTTGCCGTACTCATGCTCCAGGCGTGAAATAGTATTCTCAAGGCCTATTCCATGTCCTCTTTCTTTGGGACCCGACGTTTTTTTGTTTTTTACGGAGAATTTTAAGCTTTGTTTGGGATGGTTTAGCTCCAAAACTATTTTTACCGGGTGTTCCGGCTCATGCAATTCACCATGTTTGAAGGCATTTTCCACCAAGGTGATCAGAACCAGGGGCACGACTTTGATGTGTTCCACCTCATGGTCTGTGGGAGCAGTATATTCAACGGACAATTTATTTTCAAACCGCATCTGGTTGAGTTCAATATAAGCTTCAATAAAACGGATCTCATCTCTAAGCAAAACGAGTTTGTCGCTGCTTTCTGTTAAAGCAAAGCGCATGATATCCGAGAGCTTTAATATGCCCGCAGCCAATTCTTTGCTTTTACCTAAAGCAGCGCTGGCATAGAAGAAGTTGAGGGTATTAAGTAGAAAATGGGGATTGATCTGCGCTCTTAAAAAAGCTGTTTCAGCTGCATGCCTTTTATTTTCAGCCAGTTTGGCCTCTTCCCGTTTCTGAACCAGGTCCTCAAAAAAGTAAAACATCAGGCCAAAAAGAAAAAAGTACAGGTAATTGGCGATAAAAGAGGCTACAAGCATTTTGCCCGTAACTGTTTGGGGCATTTCCGGAGTACCGGATGCCATCTGTACAAAATAACACCAATGAGCGCCGTAACTTATGGCCATCCCTGCCAGCAGTAATAAAACACGGGACCAGTAATGGACCTTTTCTCCTTTTTTAGATAGTTTCAATGCCACGTAAACACTATAAAACGGGCAGATATTCACAAAGAGGTTTCTAACCAAAAACAAACCAGGGGTGAAGTATTCCTTAACACTGAAATTTAATATCGCAGAAAAGGCCAGCCAAAATACCCAGAAAGCAATATGTACTTTTTTAAAGTCTTTGGCGCTTTCTACTTTTAATATGGATCTCATTGCAGGCTTTGATTAGGCCGCAAAGTAGTGATATTTAAAAAAACAAAAGGGTTTAAATACAATTAACCGGTAAATAAGATAATCTGGCATGTATTTTCTAAATAAGCCGTTTACTGCTATTCCGTTAAATTTGTACGGATCGGTATTGTTTTTGAAAATAACTTCTACATGAAAAATCAAAGGTTAATCGTTGCCGTTATATCAGTATTATCGTCTTTTTTAGCAAAAGCGCAGTCCACCCCGGCTCAGCAGTGGGTAGATCAAACCTATAAAATACTGAGCGACGATGAAAAGATAGCACAGCTGGTTATTATACGGGCTTATTCTAATAAAGGAGTAGAAGCCAATGTGGTAAATGATATCAAAAGGTTTAATGTAGGCTCTATTTGTTTTTTCCAGGGTGGCCCGGTAAGACAGGCTCAGCTAACCAACTACTACCAGGGAATAGCTAAAACGCCCATTTTGATTACTATTGATGGAGAGTACGGTTTGGGTATGCGACTGGATAGCGTTATCAAATATCCCTATGCAATAACATTGGGTGCTGTTACTGACGCTTCGTTGGTTTACCAAAGCGGTAAATCGAAAGCAATGGATTTTTCCATTGCTTTTGTTTTTTCAGGAAGTGCAGGAATACCGGA
>JBCNOR010000618.1:0-3123 GCA_039593785.1 Niabella sp.
TTTTTTGGTTGGGAGATACCGGTTGGTTACTCTTTATAAAATGCAGCAGGGAAGAGGTTTTGCAATACCTGGATACACGTCAGCAACAGGGTTTTAATGTAGTGCAGGTGATGGTGCTACATACTTTGGGAGCAAAGAATGTATACGGTTCCAAAGCGCTGAAGGAGGCAGATATCAGTCAGCCACTTACAACACCCGGAGATGCTTTCGGCGATACAACAGCATATGATTTCTGGGACCATGTAGACTTTGTTGTAAGGGAAGCCGAAAAGCGCGGTATTTATATGGCGCTGGTACCGGTTTGGGGATCAGCCGCTAAAGAGAAAACAGTAACCGCCGCTAAGGCTGCAGTATATGCAAAGTTCCTGGCAGAGCGTTATAAAAATAATACCAACATTATCTGGCTGAACGGCGGAGATATTGAAGGGAATGCTAAAACGGATGTATGGGAAGCTATCGGGACCACGATTAAAAAGTATGATAATGCTCATTTAATGACCTATCACCCCAGAGGTCGTTATTCTTCAACCGATTGGTTTCACAATAGAAAATGGCTGGATTTTAATATGTTCCAGAGCGGGCATCGCTCTTATGCGCAGGATACCTCAATGAAAGAGAAACATCGTCATGGTGAAGATAACTGGAGATTCGTGGTTACCGATTATAATATGAAGCCTGCCAAACCTGTGCTGGATGGAGAGCCTTCTTACGAAAACATTCCCTACGGCTTGCATGATAGCTTGCAACCACGCTGGACCGCTGCGGAAGTACGCCGCTACGGTTATTGGAGTGTTTTTGCGGGTGGCGCAGGATTTACTTACGGAGAGAATGCTGTTATGCAGTTCAACAAAATGGGTGATGCCGATGCCAACTTCGGAGTATTCAATAACTGGAAAGAGACTATCAACGCGCCGGGTGCATTACAAATGAAGTACCTGAAAGACCTCATGCTATCTTACAGCTATTTCGACCGCAAGCCTGCCCAGGAAATTATTGCCGATAACACACAGAAAAGATATAATTACATCATAGCAACAAAGGGCCCTGGCTATGCTATGGCTTATACTTATACAGGACGAACATTTAAAGTAAATACCGCAAAGTTGGGTTTTCAATTGTCTTCAGCGCAGTGGTATAGTCCTGTTGATGGAGCTACACAATCTATTAGCTTAAAAACAAAAATAGGTATTGTAAGTTTTGATCCTCCGGGGCAACCCAAAAATGGTAACGACTGGGTGTTGGTATTAAAGAAATAGCTTCAATAATACACAGTGATTTAATTGACAGAATTTGCAGAAATAAAACGGATGTCGTGGTGAGCCTGACGAACCACATTTATAATTTAACTGACCCAGGGTTTATTGACCAATAAAATAAACGATTTGAAAAAAAATATAGCCATATTGATTGCGATTGCTTTTATCGCGGTGTCTTGCTCTAACAAGGCATACTTATTCACCTCATTTCACGAGCCTGCCGATGCGGGTTTACGGATGTTATATAGTTATGATGGATATCACTGGAAGGATTTTGATACGGTTTTTCTGAAACCTGAAGTGGGAACACAAAAAGTAATGCGTGATCCGTCGATGGTACAGGGGCCTGACGGTGTTTTTCATCTGGTATGGACCAGTAGCTGGCAAAAGGACAAGGGTTTTGGCACTGCCTCTTCAAAAGATTTAATTCATTGGACCGCTCAAAAACATGTTCCGGTAATGGAGCACGAGCCAGGTGCTGTAAATGTATGGGCGCCGGAATTGTTTTATGACGATGTGCAAAATCAATTTATTATTGTCTGGGCTACAACCATACCCGGCCGTTTCGAAAGAGGTATTGAACCGGATAGTAATAATCATCGCCTGTATGCCACCACTACCAAAGATTTTCAAACATTTACGCCCGCCCAATTATTCCTGGACCCAAAATTTAGTGTAATTGATGCGCAAATTGTTAAAAGAAAAGCCAATGATTATGTCCTGATCCTAAAAGACAATACCAGGCCGGAACGGAATGTTAAAGTAGCTTTTGGCAGCTCACCCATGGGCCCCTGGAAAAATATTTCCAAACCTTTTACAGAGAATTTTACGGAAGGTCCCAATACCGTAAAATTAAAAAAGGAATGGCTGATTTATTTTGACTCCTACCGCAAGAAAACTTATGAAGCAGTGGCAACAAAAGATTTCATTCACTTTGAAAATGCCAATAATAGGATAAGCATTCCCGAAGGGCATAAGCACGGCACCATTGTACCGGTGAAGAAGAAAGTAGTAAAGCAGCTGTTGAGGGATGTCATAAGAAATAGGTAATGGATCATCGATCATGGTTCATAGCCTTGACTTTGACATGATATGAACGATCAACAATGAACTGAATAAAGTATTATCATGAAAACTCTTTTTACATATTTACTAAGTATTAGCGCACTTACCGGTTTCGCGCAACAGGATACAGCGCGCTATATCGGACCAACCTTATCTAACGTGGATTACCATCACGGACAGTTGACGCCGGTAGTAGGGGTGCATAATATCCAGGTGTTCCGGGCCAACAGGGAGCATCCCGAGTGGGCAGGAGGTATGAACTGGACTTACAATCATCAGCCCATGCTGGCTTATTGGAACAATACTTTTTACATGCATTTTTTGAGCAACCCGGTAGGGGAACATATAGCTCCCGGTGCTACTTATTTGTTCACGTCTAAAGATGGTTACAACTGGTCAAAACCCATCGACCTGTTTCCTGTTTACCGCCTGCCAAATGGCTTTAAAAAGAAAGAAGATACGGCTGTTGCAAAAGATATAGATGCCGTGATGCATCAGCGGATGGGATTCTATACTGCTAAAAATAATAAGTTGCTGGCATTGGGGTATTATGGCATTGCGCTATATGCCAAAGATGATCCTAATGATGGTAATGGTGTGGGACGTGTGGTACGGGAAATTAATAAAGATGGTAGTTTAGGTCCTATTTATTTTATAAGATACAATCATGATTTTAACGAGAAAAATACCAGTTACCCTTTCTATAAAAAATCAAAGGATAAGGCTTTTATAGCTGCCTGTGATGAATTATTAGCACAACCGCTGCAAATGCAACAATGGGTAGAGGAGGCCGATAGAAACG
>JBCNOR010000619.1:0-3121 GCA_039593785.1 Niabella sp.
TGCCACCAAAGCGCTCCAGCCGGTTTGGTGGTTTGCGCCCAGGCCGCGCCCGGTATCGCCATGAAAATACTCGAAAAACAATATGAGCTCTTCATTTTCGGGCTGCTTGTAAAACCAGTTATAGGGCCCGTAAATGGGACGATTGCCGTCTTTATCTTTCTCAAACAGGCTGATCACCCTCTTTGCCAGCTCTGTTGAGGTATTGAAAAGATTCATCTGGTTACCTGATCCCGTTGGGTATTCCACCATTAATGAGTCATGATAAAATTTTCCTAAGCGCCTGATCGACTGTATAATGATAAAATTGATAGGTATCCATACCGGGCCGCGCCAGTTGGAATTACCGCCAAACATATCGGAAGTGGAATCGCCCGGATCGTATTGAATCGTATGCACTTCTCCATTAATAGTAACCGAATAAGGGTGCGCTTCATGATACTTGGATAAGGCCCTGATTCCCCCGCCGGATAAAAACTCCTGCTCATCAAAAAGACGCTTGAGCATTGACTTCAGCCGGTCTGTTTGAACCATTGACAGCAAAAGCTCATGCCCATCGCTATGTTCTTCTTTTGGCCAGAAGCGATTGTTCTTCAACCGGTACTTTTTATACCAGTCAAAACGCTTGGCAAAATCCGGTAGTTTTTCAAATACCTCTTTGCGTATGGTAGCTACTGCATATAAGGATGTTAATCCCACGATCGACTGTATTCTCAGCGGTTGTGGCGGGGCGTCGCGCATGCATAACACATCATAGAAAAACTGGTCCTCTTCATTCCATAAGAAATGTTCGTTCAATGCTTCCGCAATTAAGATAAAGTGTTCGAAGAATTTAGTAGCCGCATCTTCAAAGCTGCTATCTACCATTGCAATCTCCAAAGCCATATCCATCATACTAAGCGCATATACGCCCATCCAGCTCGTCCCATCCGCCTGTTCCAGCTGTATATCACCCTGGTCGTGATAACTGCGGTTAAATACGCCTATATTATCCAGGCCTAAAAAGCCGCCTTCAAAAATATTGTCTCCTTTCCGGTCTTTTCTATTGATCCACCAGGTGAAATTGATCAGCAGCTTATGGAATACTTTTTTTAGAAAATCAATATCCCCTTTACCGGTGGTCTTCCTTTCTATCTCGAAGATTTCCATTGCTGCCCAGGCTTGTACCGGGGGATTTACATCGCTGAAATTCCATTCGTAGGAAGGAAGCTGCCCGTCAGGCTTCATATACCACTCCCGCATTAACAGCAAGAGTTGATTTTTGGCAAAAACCGGGTCTACAACAGCCATCGAAATACACTGGAAGCTTTGGTCCCAGGCCGCATACCAGGGATACTCCCATTTATCCGGCATCGAAATTATATCCTGGTTTTTCAGGTGCTTCCAATCGTTATTCCTGCCGCTTTTACGACGGTCGTTATTCTGGGCGATACCATCAGAATGAGACAACCATTTTTCAATATCGTAATGATAATATTGCTTGCTCCATAATAAGCCGGCCAATGCTTGTCGTTGCACTTTCGCCAAATTGCTTTTTACCCCTTTAGGAAATATCTCTGCATAAAAATCATCCGCTTCTTTCTTCCTTTTTTCAAACAGTTTTTCAAAATCGCTGTCAAAAGGATCTTTGTGCTGCTTTTCAGAAAGACGGCAATAGATATCGATAGTTTCGCCTGCTTTTACTGTATAGTTATAAACGGGTGAAAACTTAGTTCCCGATTTACGCTGCCTCAGTTCATTCACATTTGTTTTATGAATAATGGCCTGGTGAAAAGCATCTTTTGTAAATATGCTTTCGTTAGGCTGACCCGTTACTATCTGTGTATTGGTTTCGTTATCGGTATATAAGGCATCATCCGGCTCCTGGTAGTAAAAATAGTAGTTACCCAAACGGGCGTGTTCAGCATAAACGGTATTTTTCCCTGCGGGTGAAAAATTGGGTTTTGTTTTTAAACTGCCATGCTTGGTCCAGCGGTTATAAAACCAAAGTGTAGGTAACACGGTAATAGCAGCCGCCTTCTTATACCGGTTAGTAATGCTTATTTTAATACCAATATCGGTACTATTGGTTTTAGCATAGGTAATATTTACATCAAAATACCGGCTATCTTTAAATACATCCGTATCCAGTATTTCGTATTCCGGTTCATTTTTCGAGCGGTTCTTACTTTCTGCTCTTAGCTGCTCATAGGGGAAAGCCTGTTGCGGATATTTGTACAGGTACTCCATGTAATAATGGCTGGGTATATTATCCATGTAATAATAGAGTTCCTTTACATCTTCTCCATGATTACCCTCATAATTACCCACACCAAACAAACGCTCTTTTAATATAGGATCTTTCCCGTTCCACAAGGCTATTGCAAAACAGAGGTTCTGGAAATAATCAGAAATACCAGCCAGTCCATCTTCACCCCAGAAATAAGACCGGCAATAAGCATGATCAAAAGGAAAATATCCCCAGCTGTCGCCATACTCGCTATAATCTTCACGCACCGTACCCCATTGGCGTTCACTTACGTAAGGTCCCCATTTTTCTAATGGCACGGCCTTTTTTGCGTTCTCCTGTAACCTCTTATGTTCTTCTGTCATTTTTAACTGTCTTTTTAATAAACCTGCAACTCAGCTGCAGGTGTTTACCAATTCATGCACATCATCGCGTAAAGCAATGCCTCCGCGCAATATAACAATTAAAGTAATATGTGCGCTATACACATTATGTGCAGGTCAATGATGTTCAGAAGGAATCTTCACCTGGTATTACTCCCCAAAGGAGGCAATACTGTTTTAGTTTGAGGGGGCTATCGATGATCAGAATTTACGATATACGCTATACAGCACTTTTTTATCGTAATCGCTAAGGGTACCCGATACATCGTTTTGAATATAATGCAGCTTAAAGGCTTTGATAGCCGAAGCCTGGTTACTGATATCATAACCTATTACCCTGAGCGCCAGCAAAGCATTAAAGTCAGCCGGAGGTGTTGGTAAATTATAGGCATCGTACCAATAACCAAAACCAGCGTCAGCAAGACGTTTCCACGGGAAGTATTTGCTGGGATCGCTTTTGCGGCTGGGTGCAATAATGAACCGCATATGAATGAGCGGCATGAGTTCAAGATCC
>JBCNOR010000062.1:0-13103 GCA_039593785.1 Niabella sp.
CGGGTGGCAGCTGCGGCCGGCTGGGCAGGGTCGTCGCGTCCTCACCGGCGGCAACAGGAACCGCAAGCGTGCCTCCGGGATATATTATGTTGTTTATCATAATACAACTCGGTCCGACGTTCTTTGCTATCCGTTATATATTTAAGATGTTCAGCATCATAGGTATAATAGAGCGTATTACCACTCACCCCGCTGCGACTTACCAAACGGTTCTGCTGATCGTATTCCCAGCTGATAGTTTTGTTGCCAGGGCTGCCGGCAAAGACAAGATTCTGCCGGTCATCGTATAAATACGTACTGGCCTCATCGTTTTCGTTCACAACGCGCATAACTTTTCCAAACCCATTGTACTGGTATTGTACCGTTCCGCCCTCGGGGTTCACCAGCACTTCCAGCTCCTGGTATTGGTTATATATCTGACGCGTAATACCGCCATTGGCATCTACAATTTTATAGATCAGCTTTTTGCTATCATAGAAATATTCTGTTTCGTGTCCCAGGCTGTTCCGTGTAATAGTAATACCACTACCATCTTCATGCTGTTTATATTCGGTCCAGTATTCCAGAATACCGCCATCTCCCCAAGTATGAATACACCGGGCTTCATCTCCCTTACCCTCATATTCCCAATAAAAACTATGATTGCTCTGATTGGTTAGCCTCACTAATAAATGCCCTTGATACTCAAAACTTTTAGCCGATCCCAACGCATCTTCATTACCAACCATATTACCTTTGCCATCGTACGTATATTGTATAAAATTAACCCGTCTGTTATCAGCAATAGTATATATTCTCAATATACGTCCCATTTCATCACACTGAACTCTAATCAGCCGGCCTGCACTATCTATGATAGATGAAAGACTTCCTTTTGCATCATATTCAAAACGAATATTAAAACCCTGTGGATCTGTGATCGTCTCTATCATCGCAAACCCTTCCCGGTTTTTCTTGTCACCAAACCGATAGATCAATTTACCGCCGTCTGTTACGAAGTACCCTTTATCATCCCGCTCAAAAAACAGCTGCTCTATCCTGTGATAAAATACCTCTCCTTTTTGCAGATAGGGAAGGGCAGCCTCCCTTCCATCTCTCAGGCGTATGGCAAAGCCATTCCCCACATCGTATAAGCCAATATTATAGCTATGATGCCAGTTATATCCCAATGAAGTTTCTACTTCGGCATCGCTGTAGTAAGTACGCTCCCATACTAATGGAATAGGCCCGGGCAAATCAAAATCAATGTTGGTATGTATCACACGCCCGGTAGCCGCGTCAACAGGTTCGCCGAAAGACTTGCACTTGATAGACTGCAATATATTCGCCAGCTTTTCATTCTTCTTGGATATCTTGTTGATGATATCCTGGAATTTATCACCCAGCTTTTTCCATGCCTTACTCAGCCCCTTAATACCCAACGACAACATCAACTGGAACAGATCAATCGTGGGCGGACCACCTACCAATACCGGCCCTCCGCTGCTGATAATAGCGAGCAGCATAGACGTAGGCATCATCAGATCCAGCACAGGGCGCGGCGTTTTGTTCATTCTTGGCAGACTGGGAAAACCTACCAGGTTACAGGATAGCGCCGGGTGAAACTGCGTGGAAAAAGGCCCTCCATCTGCCAGCACCGTGCTGCTGCCCATCCACATTTCAGACGAAGAAGTGGGAACCGCCATTGGCAATAAATGCAGGAACATCGCCGGCAGGTGCATTACCGGTGTACCGGCATTATTGATCCAGCGCGAATGTACTTTAACCGAAGGCTTTAATGCATTAACAATCGCAGATGCTACACCGGCCACACTAAAACCCTCGCCCTCCGCAGGTGGCGGTGGCAGGGCGGAGGCAATAGCATTCATTACTGCACCAAAAATATCAAATACCAGTCCTACATGCGGCACAGGGAATACGGGGCAGGGCGGTGCGATTGTCTGCTCGAAATCGATGCCCATGGCAAGGTCAAAATATTTACCTGCCGGCATGCCCGGCATTGCCGGAAATATACCGGCCAGGCCGGCCTGAAGCTCATCGAGCTTGCCCTTTGCTTCGCCAAACAGTTCACCAAAGCCTTTACTGGGTGCTGATCCTGCTGCTACTGCCATTATAAAACGCTTTTAAATTTTAGTATAAGAAGATAATAGCCACCACTATCATTTTAAAAAGAAACAGGCGGCATGTATTTACTGCGTGGCTTTACGGTGCTCTTCTCCAGCTCTGTGCCGCCGATCAATTCTCTCCAGTCATCCCCAATCCAAACATCCAGCTGCTCTTCGAGCGCTTTCAACTCATCTTTGGGCTTGAGCTTCTCACCCAGGAATACTGCGAGATAAGCGGCATGCAGAAAAGTGCTTTGCCTGATCATTTCTTTGCTTAACTGGCTTCCCGCCACCATGGCCATCAACGTATTTTCGAAAGCCGGTTTTAACCGCCCTCTTAAATAATACAAATGCCCCGAAATGCGATACCCTTCCATTACAAAAAATACATCGCCGTACTTCAGGGCCTTAGCTGCCATATCCTCATAGATTTTTATGGCCGTTTCCCATTTTCTTTTTGCCGCCTGCAATGCACCTTTCAGCATCATACAGGCCTTCCAGGAATGATAGCCTGCGGCCTCTCCTTTTTCCATTTCTACTTCAGCCTTTTTAATGGCTTCATCGGCATATCTTTCGCTGGGCTCGTGATCTTTAATATTATAATGTGCCTGGGAGCCAACCAGTAACGCAGATACCAGCGTGGAAGCATTGCCGGTTTCTTTAGCAATGGAAAGCATTTTACCTACTTCCCTTCCGGTAAGTGCCGAATCTTTTTTGATAATGGTATCCATCACCGTTCTTATCTGCTTGGTTAACCTTGCTTCCGGACTAACCGTATCACTGCTGCCTCCTCCTTTGTCCATTTCATTATTGATAGCTGCCAGCATATCTAACTGCGGTTGCAGTTCTACTACCTTGTCGGTATTACCTATAAAAATTTTCCTGCTGGCTGCATGATCGATCGTTACTAACCTGATTTGCGGAGGAATACCTTTTTTAATTTTCTGCGCCAGCCAGTCGCCGATGATCAGCTGCCTCGGTTGGGCGGGCGGAAAGTAGAGACAGAAATTGTTTTTATCAAACCCACGTAAATGGTCTTTTAACCGAAGCATCTCTTTCAGCAACCCGTCAAACCCACTTTCAGCGTTTATTTGTGGCACAAACAACGGATTCAATATTCCATCATTCTTTAACGCCAGCATCAGGTCCTGGGACGGATCAGGTACCGGCTGAAACCAGCTCCCATATTCTTTCCAGAGCGCTTCCTCAAAAGAAGCCGGATCGCCCTTATAGGGTGTATTGAAGCGGAAAAATATGTCATCAAAAACGCCCACGGGCAATCGCTCTGTTTCTATGAATTTATCAATGATATCCAGGTCCTGGTAGTTCGCAATCCATACGGCGAGGCTCCATGTTTTTAACTGATCTACACGGGCCCATTCTTCGCGTATTTTGTAAAACTCCTGTGCTACTGATGTTTTGCTACTCATGGTATAGTAGTTTAGGAATTAATTTTAACGATCGCTCCCGTTACACTCACGTCTCCGCCGGCCCCGATATCAATTTTTCCCACGTTGATACTTGACGTAGCCGAACCTACTGCTTCCAGTTTTTTAGAGAAAAGCCCCATTTCGTTAGAACCCACTACTGTAGTAGCTTTGGACGAAACGGTAGCGGTTGTTTTTCCTGATGCCAGGAAATCTATATCCGCAACCATTGCCATATTTTTAGTGGCGCTGGATACGATATCTTCTTTTGCCTTGGTGTAGATATTTTTACCATTAACGGTTATGGTACCATCCTTTTTCATATTCAATGTACTATCACCGCAGGTAAGTGTAATGCTCTCATTGCTTTTCATCGTTACATTGCCTGCCCCATCCATTAAAACACTATTACCATCTTTATCTTCTACGAATACACTTCCTGCATTATCATCTAACAATACCTTATTGCCGCTGCGACTCTGCAGTGCTTTTACGTCGTTACCGGCATTTCCAAAGCTGTTGTTGGCTTTACCATGATATACAGCACCTATTACATAAGGCTTGGTCGCGCTGTCGCCTTCAAAACCTATGATCACTTCTTCTCCCACTTCCGGGATAAAGAACATACCCTTCCCGCCACCTGCATGGGGGGTAGTAACCCTTATCCAGGGTGTTTTTTCCGACCCGCTCATCCAGTGAAACTTTACCCGTATGCGGCCCAAACCATTGAAATCATTATTATCTGTAACAATAGCGCTCTGCGTTTCACAGTTAGGCTCTTTGGACGATGCTACCGGTGGTACTTTGATCGTACCAGGCACAGCCGTAAACTGGTTATCATAATTGCCCATCGCATCTACATAATGACTAGCCGCGATCACCAGGTATTCTCCATATCCCTCAGTTTGTTCGCTAAATACATTATTGCCCGACACTTCTACTTTTCCTCCTATTTTTACCCCGGGATGCCCGCTCTTGCCATTAAACATGATCATGCGGCTGCCCTGGATAGCACTCTTCATATTGGTAATATCATCCTGCTGTTTTTTATTGGTCAGGAACTGGTTATTCCAGAGTACCGGCTGTGCCGTATATATCGATTGTCCCAACTGCATCACCTGCTTACCCAGAGGGTTTAGGCCTGCCTTATCTTCCACACCCGACGGCTGACTGGTGTATACCTGGCTGTTCAGGTAATCCCAACCCATCATTTGCGTTTTGACCGGCCGCGCATTCAGCGACATATTGAAGCTGCTGATATGGCTGCCATAGGTTAATGTGATGGATTGGCCTGACTGTGGTTGGCCAATTACCAGGGCCTGTCCGTCCCAAAACAGCCATTCACCAAAAGTGCTGGTTAACCGCTGCAGGAACTCCCAGGCGGTTTCTTTATACTGAACGGTATAAGCCAGGGTTTCGCCATACAAAGGCTGTACCTTGGGGCTTAACAAATTTTGAGGAAAGGGCTTCAACACATCGTTAGCAATATTTTTGATCGCTTTTTTCTCCCAGCTTTGACAATGCGGACCGCTTTCCATCATAATAGTGGGTGAGTAACCACTGATGATCACATTGCCATGATGCCCGGTAAACCGCGATGTTTCCACGCTTGTAACCACCCCCTTAAATAACAGGCTGCCATCAAATCCTTCTGCCAGAATGCGTGCGCCAAAAGTGCCACCGATCATATCTTTGGACGAAGTGAAGATGCCGGATTTGCCATCAATAGCTTCGGCAGGACATACCAAAGAAAACTGGTGGTGATCAAAAATACTTTGTGAAAGAGAGAAAGAAGTATAAACGGGAATAGCATTACCGTTAATGCTAAAAGAAGCATTGGTTAATTGAGCCATAAATAAAGGTTTTGTCGTTTATGGATTAAATATGTTTAGTTTCGAATTAATTCATATTGCTTTATGATGGATACACTATTTTCAAACTGATTCTGTTGAATAACTAAAATTCACACTACCTCCGCTTCGCCATTATTCATTAAAAAGGTAATAGGCATTTCTGGGATTTTTAGGTGTCCAGCCTTGTTTTTCCAAAGTCACTTTATCCCCGTCGGTATAAAACTTTATAGTTACATCGGTGGGAGTATAACCGGCTGGCGCATTGGCCAGGTTAATCAGGCTGTCTTTGCTTTCAGCCGATTTACCAAACACTTCATAAGAAACTTTTTCATCGCGCAGGTAAACCCTGAATTGCTCCAATACATCTAGCTCCTGGCTTTCGGTTGAGGCGGTTGTTAAATCCTGCCAGTATTTGTTTATTGACTTCATTGTATTATTATTAAACGTGCAAGCCATTGTCATTGTACAATGCAGCACCAATGCCCACCCGAAAGATCTTAGGTATTTCATCCGTATATTTTTTCATTTTGCAGCTTGGCCGGATGCCCGCCCGGATGACCCAGTCGGACGGGGAACTCCGCACATACCTGTCCGTCCGGCTGGGCGGGCATCTGCCTGTCCAAAGGACTCCTTCAGAGTGTGAGAAAAACCGATCATGCTCCGTTTCATTTTATATTATGTTTTCTCAACTTTTGGTTTACCCACAAAACAAAGTGAGCGATATGGCGGTTTCGTACGATCTCTCCATTATTCATTACAGAGGCGCCATCATGCTGCCACCGGGTCCTGGGTTTGTATTCATCTTCCAGCCCAATCATATGCCCAAACTCGTGTACTACTCCCCTCTGGCTTCCCCTGGGCTTTTGTGTAAGAACCAGGTCCATACTGTCCAGTTGAGAACTACCGCGTCCCGGCGTCACATAACTTTGCTCGAAGCGAGTGGTCTTTTGAACAGATATTTCCCAATGATCAAAAATCCATATACCCTCTATCTGGGTTTTAAATTCAAATTCAAGTACCACCTGTACACCGTTACTCAACACTTTGAGCAGCTTTCTGTTCCAGGTAGATTTTACGCTTGCTATCCAGTCATTTACAAAGCTTTGCTTCTGTAAATCTGTCCATTTTCCCTTTTTGTCCTGGAAGAAGAATTGCAGGTTCATAAAGCAAACCAGCTTATACTCGCGTACCGGCTTACCGCGGGCAATCAGGTACAGGTCATAGGCATCATTAACATCCAGTTCACCGGCCGTGATATCTGTTTCATGGTCAATACATACCTCATCAGCTGCTAATGTGAATGGAGTATGTTGCGGCATAAAGTTTTTTTTTCAATAGATGCATAACAGACAGGATATGATCCGGCCTCAATTTTCAACACGTCTTTTATAGTATCAGAAAGTATACCAGTTTTACACCGGCCAGTTTTTCTTAAAGCTGGAGTCATTCAACTTTATTTCCTTGGCGCTTAATCTCAAGGTTATCTGCATTGGATACTCGCCATTGTGTGTATACTCTTCAGTATAGTCTATACAATGGGCATCAACGAATTTTATTGTTTTCAGCTGGCTCATTGTATCTCTGCGGTAAAAAGTAATAGCACCGCTTTTTGTTTGCGTCGGACTGATCATCCAGTCGAAGAAGTCTGTTTTCCCGTTACTTTCTATTGTGACATCGATTACGCCTCCTTTTGGAATAGAGGTAGGCCGGCTGGTAGCGTCTGTTTCCTGGGAGAAATGGTATCGACAATGAAGGATATTAATTTCTTCGCCATCTAATGTAAGTTTTGAAATAAATGACATAAGGTTGCTTTTAAGGTATCAACTTTATTGATAGCGCTCTTCATAAGTACGGGTAGCAAGTAACTATAAATAACCCAGCACCTTTACAGGGACGCCGGGTTATCAATGTTAATATAAAACATTCTTCAATGTTTAATAACTCATGTTGTTGCAGGATACTAAACAGCCCACTGGTTTACATGCGAAGCATTGCCCATGCTGATTTCCTTTGCGCTGATGGTAAAGGTTTCAGTAATAGGGTTTTCGCCGGTAGCGTTAAAGTTTTCGCGATAGGAAACCAGGTAACCTTCTTTGAAGGAAAGCTCCTTCATAGTCGCATCAGAATCTCTTTTGGTAAAAGTTATTTTACCATCCTTTCTTTCGAAGTTGTTACACATCCATTCGAAGAATTTGGTGTCACCGGTAGATTCAACGGTAAGGGTAATCTGGCCGCCGCGGGTAATAGACGACGGACGGCCTGTGGCATCTGTCTCCTGCTTGAGGGCATAGCTAAGATCCAGGATGTTGTTTTTAGCACCTGCCACATCAATTTGTGCTTTAAATGACATAATTGTACATTTTTGATGTTAAAAAATAAGTATAAAAACTATAAATAAAAAATACGTGGTTATTAATACTTATCTATGTAACACAGTAAATATCGAGCTTTCAAATAATTCGTCATAGATTAAGTATAGGATTAAACGCCTGAGGTGTTTGAATTATTGCAGGAGAACTATTAATAAAATATTAATTACTTATTTATCCTGTTCGTAGCTGGACATCCACTCTACGCCATCGGCATCGTCCCCTTTCTGACCATCCAGTTTGATTAAAAATGTTTTGGCAGGAAAATAAGGTTTCAGGTGAATGTCAAGGAATATCCGGTCTTTTTGAAGCGGGTCCTGTTCAAATCTTTTGATCGTAAAGTTTTCGATTAACTTGCTGGGACCGGTTATACTATCTAAGAAACGAACAATCTGCCCATTCAATTCTTTTCTGGTATTGGCATTAAAGTTTTCAAAGGCACGCCTGTTCAGGAAGTCCATCATTACCTTGGCTACGTAGTCAAACACACGTACAACAGAGTAGGTCTGTAACCCAATATTATCCCCGTTGAATAAGGTCTTCGCAGAGAAGGCCATTACCTTCCCGTATTCTTTGGCCATAGGCACTAAACCCAGCTTTTCAAGACCCGCTATTTCACTTTTCTTCAGATCAAACTTAACACCATCTACTTCGTTCATGCTGCCGTGCTTCTTACCAGCGGTAACCTGCGACATTAATGTGTAATAGATCTTACCGCCCAGCGAGGATGAAGGTGGAATAAACAGGTGATCTTCTTCTCCCACTTCATCTTCTTTGCCGCGGCCTACTAACCAGTTGCAGGCCATTACCACATTCGACCGGTAAGGATCTCCCCCTGTTAAATTAGCGGCTTCAAACAGCTCCATAACATCATCGGGCGTGTCGAGGTTCTCAAAATCGGTAACCAACATCACTTTATTATCATAAGCTATTTTAGCCCATTTTTCTACCACTTTATTAGAACCCAGGTATCCGGGCAAAATCAAAATACCATAGTTATTACGCAGATCCAACCTGTCGTAGTTGTTAACCAGCTCAGCCTGTACATGATCGATAAACCTGGTATTATCCAGGTCTTTCAGCTGATCGGGCTCTGCATTCATGAAGGATACATTCTTTACCTTCTGGCTCTCTGTGTTCTTAAAGAATAATGCCACAGAACGATAAGAACGCTCCAGGTCTGCTGTACGTTCCAATGCCTTTCTCACATTCGACTTCAATGTACGGTCGGCTGTTTCAGCTAATTGGTTGCAATTGTCAACCATTTGTCCCAGGTCGTCGGTAGATTCTAATATATCTACCCACCAGCTCAGCATCTTTTTCAGTTCGTCTCTCTCTTTCTTCTTACTGGCTTCTTCCAGAAATATTTTTTTCCTTGCCTTTCGCTCAGGATTTAAGTTTTGCACGTTATCGATAGCAGACTCCAGGAGGTCGTATCCACCCAACTTTGCAAGCGGTTGAAGATAAGAATCGAGGCTGCCTAACTCAACTGATGAAGGTTGCCTATACTCCTTTTGCAGGTTTTGGTCTTCCGGGGAAAGTTGATTTTGAGCTGTTGACATATGATGACTATAGGTTTAAAATGATTGTATTATTTAGACTTACCATCCAATTCCTGTATCAGCACTTTCAGTGCCGCAACCAGGTTTTCCTTAGTAGTGGTATCAGATAGCGCCTGCTTTAATAACTTGTTGGTTTTAAGCTGCTTTACAATTTTCTGGTATTGGGTCCGTTTCATATCTAACTCGCTCAAATACTGGCTTTGGCGCGTAATACCTTTAGGACCAAAATCTTCAAGTCCTTTAAAATTCAGCTCTTCCCTTTTTGTAGCGCCGTCTTCCGTTTCAAATTCCATATCAACCGAAGGGTTAAAATGGTTGAATACAGCGCTGATATCGGTCAGCCCATGAACGATCTCTGGCCTCACGGGAGGCAGATCCGTTAATTTTTCGGCTAATAATACACGATTCTGTGGTATATCGGCAAAAGCTTCGAACGCATCGTTCTTTACTTCGGTACC
This sequence comes from Niabella sp., assembly GCA_039593785.1. Classification (GTDB taxonomy): domain Bacteria; phylum Bacteroidota; class Bacteroidia; order Chitinophagales; family Chitinophagaceae; genus Niabella. Next base: position 9,775 of record JBCNOR010000062.1, read on the forward strand.
GCCTATTCCATAAGGTTCCAGTGGCATAGTTGTTTTTTTAATAGATTGTGATAACGAATGTATATGTCATGTCCGCTTTGAAAGGTTCCGCAATGGATGGGGAACAGTTATTTAAAAAGGGACTATGTAAAAGTAAACCCTTTATTTTTTTCTCATAATAGCTAAATATAGTGATGCCCAAGGTCGAAAAATTTGATAATAAATAAAATAGCCTAAGAAAGAAACGAGGCTATTAACTCATTTCCCTCTTAGGCCAACAAAACTCATGCCTATAATGTCTTTTTTCAGATTTTTTTATATCATTCTATATAAACCTGATCTGCATCACTATTTTCCTCCCACCGCACCAATACCTTCTGATTTTCAAAGCTATCGATCGCACTACCGATATAGTCGGCCTGGATGGGCACTTCCCGGCTAAAGCGACGATCGATCAATACACAGAGCTCCACTTTTGCCGGGCGTCCAAAATCAAGCAGTGCATCCAGGGCCGCACGAATGGTTCTGCCGGTATATAATACATCATCTACCAGTATCACCGTTTTGTTTTCAATACTAAAAGGAATATCTGTAGCATTGGCTTTATGCAGGGTATTACGAACATCGTCCCGGTAAAAAGTAATATCCAGCTTACCATACTCGATGGTTGCTTTACCCACCAGCTGTTTCACTTGCCGGTGCATCCTGTCTGATAAATAAACACCCCTGGGTTGAAGACCGATCATTACCACTTTGGATAAGTCTGTGTGGTTTTCAATCACCTGCTGTGCCAGTCTTTTTATCGTAATTGCTATATGCTCTTTATTTAAAATAGATTTCACGCTATTATCTTTAGTGCTAAAAACCGAAAGTCGGAAAGTTTAAGCTTTTAAAAAACTTTTTCTTTCCGACTTTCCCGTTAGAAAAATACCCTGATTAATCTTCTGCTAAAAACGGATATGTATAGTCTGTTGGCGGATTAAATGTTTCCTTAATAGTACGGGCACTTAACCAGCGGTATAAATTTAAAATAAAGCCTGCTTTATCATTAGTACCGGAGGCCCGTCCCCCGCCGAAGGGCTGCTGACCTACAACAGCGCCTGTTGGCTTATCATTAATGTAGAAGTTACCTGCCGCGTTTTCCAGCTTCCTGGTTGCTAATTCCACCGCAGCTCTATCGGTCGAAATAATAGCACCCGTAAGCGCATAAGGCGATGTATTATTTACCAGGTCAAGCGTTTTTTCAAAAGCATTGGCAGGATAAACATACAGGGTAAGCACGGGGCCAAAGATCTCCTCGCACATGGTGAGATACTGCGGGTTGGTGGTTTCAATTACCGTAGGCTGTATGAAATATCCTTCTTTTTTATCGTAGTTACCGCCGGCAAGTATAGAAGCCTCTTTATCTTTCTTTGCTTTATCAATATAATTTTTGATCTTATCAAAACTACGCTCGTCGATCACTGCATTAATAAAATTGCTGAAGTCTTCCACACTACCCATTTTAAAGGAGTTAATGCCCTCCACCAGTTTCTTTTTTACCTCTTTGGCAATATTGGACGGGATGTAAGCACGTGAGGCCGCAGAGCATTTTTGTCCCTGGAACTCAAATGCGCCACGCAAAAGCGCCGTAGCCACTACTGCGGGGTCTGCGCTCCGGTGCGCTATCACAAAGTCTTTACCGCCGGTTTCACCCACGATACGCGGGTAGCTTTTGTACCTGCCGATATTTTTACCGATGGTCTCCCACATGGTATTAAATACACCTGTAGAACCGGTAAAATGTACTCCTGCAAAATCACGATGACTGAAACATACTTCCCCTAATTCCGGTCCGTCCACATAAATCAGGTTAATAACGCCATCGGGTAATCCTGCCTCTTTTAAGATCCGCATAAACATCTGTGCTGAATACACCTGCGTATTTGCAGGCTTCCATACCACTACATTACCACACATAGCAGCAGAAGTAGGTAAATTACCACCAATAGCCGTAAAGTTAAAAGGAGTTACAGCCAGTACAAATCCCTCCAGCGGGCGATACTCCAAACGGTTATGCATACCGGGTCCGCTGATGGGTTGCTGTTTATAGATCTCACTCAGGAAATGCACATTGAACCGAAGGAAATCTATGATCTCGCAGGCACTGTCAATTTCTGCCTGGTACGCATTTTTACTTTGCCCCAGCATAGTAGTGCCGTTCATATGAAAACGGTATTTGGTAGCAATCAGGTCTGCAGCTTTCAGAAAAATACCTGCACGGCTTTCCCAGCTTAATGCAGCCCATTTGTCTTTGGCAGCCAATGCTGCATCAATGGCCTGCTGTACATGTTTTTTATCGCCCATTGAAAACCGTCCCAGGATATGCTTTCTTTCATGGGGAGGATGTATAGACACTTTGTTTTTAGTATGCACTTCTTCTGCTCCTATATACATAGGAATGTCAGGGGTTTCTGCCTTAAGCGTTGCCAGCGTGTCTTTCAGCTGCTGCCGTTCTTTGCTGCCAGGTGCATAATTTAACACCGGCTCATTAACCGGTAAAGGGTATGAAAAGGTTCCTATACTCATGATAAAATTTATTGGTATAAAACTATTAAAATAACAGTATGCCTATGGTGGGTGCACATTATGATGCTTCTCCTTCTTTATCAGCCATCAGGTATGCTTTTATAAAGCCATCCAGCTCGCCGTCCATAACAGGTTGCACATTTCCTACTTCATAATCGGTACGGTGATCTTTAATCATCTTGTACGGATGAAACACATAGCTCCGGATCTGGCTTCCCCACTCAATTTTCTTTTTACTGGCATTGGTGGCGTTCTTTAACTCTTCACGTTTGCGCAGCTCCTCCTCATATAAACGGCTCTTCAGCATTTGCATGGCTTTTTCCCGGTTACCCATTTGGGTACGCTCCGTTTGGCAAACCACCACAATGCCTGTAGGTATATGGGTTAGAAATACTTTGGTTTCTACCTTGTTCACGTTCTGGCCTCCCGCACCACCGCTTCGGGCTGTTTCCATTTTTACTTCGCTGTCCTTTATCTCTATCTCAATGGTATCGTCAATCAACGGATACACGAATACAGATACAAACGAAGTATGCCTTCTGGCGTTGCTGTCGAAAGGCGAAATACGCACGAGCCGGTGAACACCGCTTTCTGCTTTTAAGAAGCCATAGGCGAAAGCGCCATCAAACTGGAGGGTGGCTGTTTTAATACCTGCGCCATCGCCCCATTGCCAATCAAGCTCGGTAACTTTCCACCCCTGCTTCTCGCCATACATGCGATACATACGTGCGATCATCTCGGCCCAGTCCTGGCTTTCGGTACCACCCGCGCCGGAGTTGATC
>JBCNOR010000620.1:0-3120 GCA_039593785.1 Niabella sp.
AGGCCATCGGCCCCCACACCGCCTGTTAATTGCCCGTTTCCATTCAAATTAGCAGCAGTAAAGTTAAGTCCGCCCTCAATGGCATCCGGGCATCCGTCTCCATCACTATCTGTATCAAATTGATCAGGAATGCCGTCTCCATCAGTATCCCTGTTGCATCCGGTTATGAAGGAAATATCGTCAAATGGCAAAATCATTTGCTCCCGCAGCAGTATAAGTGTTAACCAGATCAATGGTATAATTACCTGCAACAGTAGAAGTGAATCCTACAGATAGTGATCTCCAACCTACCGCGCTGGCTACAGCAGCTCCTGTTAAGTTAGCAGATGCAGTGGCAATTGGGACCGACTCACCCGGGGCGTATACTCTTATCTGCACACCATAGGGATCATTGGGAGCATATGCCGGTGTATGCCAAATACTATAAGTACAGGCCATACCTGCTGCTAAAGGAAGTACTTCCCGGTAAAACGCACCAACACCTGTTCCACCGTTCACAGCCAGGTAGGCATCATCCGCTTTGCCCGTTGTATGCCCCGCAAAACTAAAAAGGGCTGCAGAATGCCAGTCGGGCGTTTTATTTTGCGCAATAACTGCATACTGGCCTGCTGCTGTATTGGTATTAGGAGCATATACATAGCCGGCTCCGGGAGGGCTTTCCAGGTTACGTGAAGTTCCATTAAGCGTACCAAAACTGCCGCTAAATTCACGGCCCGTTATATTAGTACAACCTTCATCAATATCAAGAATGCCGTCGTTATCATCGTCCAGGTCGTTAAGATTGCTCACACCATCGCCATCGAAATCATCGCCCGGATTAAACTGGCTGTATGTATGTACGCAAAAAAATAATAACACGAATAGAATAAGGCGCTGAGGTTTCATGAGTATAAGTAGTTTAGAAGTTGAGAGCATATTAGTCACTATATTGGTTTTCCAATAAACAGGTCATAACCCGGGCTAAAAATTATGGGCATTCTTTTTTAATAATAACTCTAATATCAGGTTGGTTTCTTGGTTTAAAGGGCGAAAACCACCAAATACAAGTTAATATCTCGTTACATTTATACCTCTAATATACAGCGGTTTGGCAAACCAACCTCAACGTCTGAAAAATTAAATTTACTTTTTACTTCAATCATCCCGAACTTTTTGCATGAAACAAGTTGTATTCGGTTGGAAGGAAAAATAGAATAGAATATCAGGCAACGGGGGTTACGATAAGCTTATATCGGCTGCCAAAGTTCTGGCTTCTGCATCGCTGTTTAAATAGTCGTCCAGGGAAGGCTTTTCGATAAATGGTACTTTAGCCATTACCGCTTCAATAATATCGGTCATTTCTAAAAATCCGATCTTATTTTTAAGGAAAGCGTAAACAGCAATTTCGTTAGCGGCGTTCATTACGCAGGGCAAATTTCCTCCTTTCTCAAGGGCCTCAATCGATAAGGCCAGGTTTCTGAATGTGCGAAGATCCGGTTCTTCAAAAGTAAATGTATTAAACTTCCTGAAACTGAACCTCGGGTATTCATTAGGTATACGATGCGGGAAGGCCAGCGCATACTGTATAGGCAGGCGCATGTCAGCTACTCCCAGCTGGGCTTTCAGACTACCGTCTTCAAACTGCACCATACTATGTATGGCACTTTGCGGATGCACCAATACTTCTATCTGGTCGGGCTGCAAATTAAAAAGCCATTTGGCCTCAATCATCTCCAACCCTTTATTCATAAGTGTTGCCGAGTCTACAGATATTTTAGCACCCATTTGCCAGTTGGGATGTTGCAAAGCATGCTCCCGTTTTACATTCACCAAAAAATTGGTCTTCCTGCCCAGGAAAGGTCCTCCCGAAGCAGTAAGATAGATTTTTTCAATTTTATTGCGGGTTTCTCCAACCAGGCATTGAAAGATAGCCGAATGCTCAGAGTCTACCGGAATAATGGGCACCTGGTTCTGTACCGCCATATCCATCACAATATCACCCGCCACAACCAAAGTTTCCTTATTGGCCAGCGCTATGGCTTTTTTACTTTGAATAGCTTTCAATGTTGGTTTCAACCCCGCAAAACCTACTATTGCAGCCAGCATCATATCATAGCAATCCATCGCGGCTACTTCCTCAAGTGCCTTTTCGCCGGCAAACACTTTTACATCAGTGGCCGATAAAGCCTGTTTCACTTTTTCATAATACGTATCGTCCCCGATCACTACAATATTAGGATCATGTACAATAGCCTGCTCAATCAATTCTTCGTAATTGCTATTGGCTGTAAGAATCTCCACCGAGAACTTGTCGGGGTTATGTTTAATAACCTCCAGCGCCTGCTTACCAATAGAGCCGGTTGAACCAAAAATTCCTATTCTTTTTATCATAACTTCCTGCGTGATTGAGATGATATCTTATTACAATTGTAGACGATGCCTGTAAAGGCTGCAAAAAGCAATACAAAATTGCTCTTTGCTTTTCAACCTACCTAATAAAAACCGCACTAATTCTTTTCAGTCCAAGGTGCAAGACTGTTGGCTATATTCCGGTCGTTACTCAAACGGGGCACTTTATTCTGACCTCCCAGTTTACCTATAGACTTCATGTAATCAATAAACCCGTTTTTTCTTACGGGGGTGATCTTTAATGTTTGCAGGATATTTCCGGCAATAAGATCATCATAATAAACATTCTTCTCGCGCAGGTTAACATCTACTTTTTCAGAGAAGGCCTGCATATTTTCAGGGAAGGTATCAAACTCTATAAACCACTCATGATAGCTTTTGCCTTCCCCTTCATTTACATAAGGGGCCACGGTAAACTCCGTGATATGGATATTCTCTTCACGGGCAGCCTTCATCAGGCTATGTTCTACTTCTTCGCCAATCACATGCTCGCCAAAAGCTGAAATAAAATGCTTGGTGCGGCCTGTGACGATCAACCGGTAAGGATCGGTAGATATAAACTTTACCATATCGCCTATATTATATCCCCACAATCCCGCATTGCTGTTAATGATCAGCGCATAATTCACCCCGGTTTTTACATCCTTCAACGAAATACGTTTGGGATGCTCTTTTGATATTTCTTCTTCCGGTATAAACTCGAAGAAGATACCGCTGTTGGTATTCAATAAT
>JBCNOR010000621.1:0-3110 GCA_039593785.1 Niabella sp.
TCACTTTTAGCTGTAGAGTTACTGTCTGCACTTAAAAAGGAAGTTAATGACTCCTTAACTTTACGAGATATTTATATTAATTCATCGCCTAAAGCATTAGAAGAATTTTTATCAAAAAAATAAATAAAGTTGGTGTCAGCATCCCAAATAATAAAGTATTTGTCAGATACCAATAACTGCCTGATTCGGCCAAAAATGCTTTTTTTGGTTGTTTCGAGGGGTATATAGTCTATTTCCTCAAAAACTTTTGACGCATTAGCACCCGATGCAAAACCCGGTTGAAAGTACAGCTCCTTCCCGTTTTGGCCCATAGCGGCATAAGATGCCACCAGGCAAAAAATCGTTATCCATTTTCTCATAACCCCTTTGACGTTGGAAAAATCATTTTCCTGCAATTTTTGATTGAAAAACCGATATTAATTATCGATTTGACTATTAAAAGGTTTAAAGGTTTAAAAAAACAAAAAAGGCCCGCTGTAAAAACAGCACGCCTATAATCGATTGCCAAAATAAAAAATATATGAAAAACCTTAATAGGTTTAAACTACTACATTAGTTAAAAGCATAGCTTAAGGTAACACCGTAAGTACGCGGATCACCTAATACGCCTGCATAATGTCCTGCATTACCACCGGCAGGCAACAGCTGCTCAAAATAATTTTTATCCAGAATATTACGTCCCCAAATAAAGGCCGAGAATCCTTTTGTAGCTCTAAATCCAAGTCTTGCGTTCACTAGTCCATAACCCGCCACGTTTAAATAAGCAGATGGAGAGGGACTGGAAGAAAAACCAGAGCGGGCAAAGAAGTCAGCCCCGATAAAAAAGCGGTTGGCTCTTCCGAATAAAGATGATGGCGTTGAATATTCCCCACCTAAAGAACCAGCCCATTTAGAAATTCCTGGTATGGCACCACCAGAGATATCTTTAAATGCTACCTGAATCGTTTTAGTCGGATCATTTGGATTGGGTATAGTAGCTCCAGTTTCTTCCAATGGTAAAGGAGCATTCGTGAATTTTACATAAATACCTTCAGAATAAGCAAGGGCTCCGTAAAAATTAAAATGATGGTTTAACCGATAAGACGCATCAGCTTCAATACCTCTTACACGTACTTTGTCTGCATTGGCGATATACCCCCTGTTCACTCCCAGCTCGGCCGATTGTACGTTTGTCTGGTAATCTTTGATATCTGAATTGTACGCAGCTATATTAAATGTAAGATCTGCTGTAAGGTTTGTTTTAACACCTACTTCGTAATGCTTCGTATACTCGGGCCGGATAACAGCCAAATCTGTTGCTGGTTGGCCATTAACGGTTGGTAAACCTGCCACGTTTACACCCACGGGCTTGTAGCTTGTAGAGAAGGTACCAAACGCATTTATTTTTCTTGAAGGCCGGTAAGCCAATGTTACCTGGTAGGTAGCATTACGCTCATATGCATCCGCCTCGTAAAACTGGTTGCTGTATACTCCATTTTTTAATGCTAATAAAGCGGGATCTGTGGTTTGTAAGCCTCCATATGTTTTACGGTCATACACTACCTGCTTTTCATCATAATTCAATCGTACACCTGGCTGAATATGGAAATGATCTATAAACTCCCAGTCTACGTTGGCGAATACCGCAGCACTTTTAGACCGGATGGAGGAATTAGTTTTGATACCATAACCTTCAAAAAGACCCGGGGTTTTCCAAAACGCACTGGTAGAGCTCTGCGAAAAGCGCCACTGATCGCGACCTGATTCTTCTGTTCCGTCAATCTTTACTTCCTGGCCCAAATAAAATACGCCGATTACACCGCTCAGCTTATCTGTGATATCACCTGCATACCTGATCTCCTGGGAAATGTTTTTATGTTTGGCTGGGTTTTGAGATTTAGCTAAAGCCTGCAAACCTGTGAAGTCCCTGTCATTAGACGGATCCCAGTTCCAATAACGCCACGCAGTAGTGGCGGTAAGTACACCTGGCCCTATTTTACTATCTATATTAACCGATGCACCGCCTATTTCATTACCTGAATTCCAGGGTGTATCATGATCGATCACACGCATAAACGCATCTACCTGACCTGACTTGTTTATATTAGGTAATTTATAATTTAAGTCAGAAGTGATGGCACTGAATTGCCTGTAAGCATCCCTTTTTGTTGTAACTACTCCTGCAACAACCTGTGCATATCCATCAGGTCTTTGTTTATTGTATTCACCTGCTACCGTAACAGATGTATTATCCGATACGTTATACAGGAATTGCGTGCGTAAACCCAGGTTGTTAATATCATTGGTATACTTATCAGTTGCAATATTATGTACGGTTCCATCTCTTTGTGTTCCGGAGAAAGACACACGGGCTGCTAATCTTTTGGTCAGCGGCCCTGTAACAGAGGCTTTGGCCTGTATAAATCCGAAATTACCGTAGCTTACTTCAAGGTTACCGCCGGGCACAAAGCTTGGCTTGCGCGTAGTAATATTGATAGCTCCCGAAGTGGTGTTTTTACCAAATAATGTTCCCTGGGGTCCTCTTAATACCTCTATCCTTTCAATATCTACAAAGTCAAGTGTTGCTACAGCCGGGCGTGCATAATACACACCGTCTACATAGTAGCCCACACCCGGATCCAGCCCGTCATTGGTCAATCCGAATGGAGAACCCAGGCCACGAATATTAATACCGGTGTTCCTTGGGTTGGATGTATACATCTGTAAAGAAGGTACAATTTCTTTCACACGGGTAACATTGAAAGCGCCCGATTCTTCAATCTGCTTGCCTCCTACTACAGATACATTAATAGGCACATCCTGCAATACTTCACGTCTGCGCCTGGAGGTAATTACTACTGTATCTGTTTGATACAATACCTGTAGTTTAACAATAAGTGAATCTTCCAGATTTCTTACCGCTATATTACGGATCGCATAGTTAACCGATGATACGGTTACCGTGAAAGGTATTTTGGGTACCTGTGATAAAGTAAAAATACCGGCGCCGTCGGTTGTGGTTCCCTGTGTAGTGCCTTTAATCACTACGCTTGCACCGGGTAAAGGATCATTGTTTTCGTTGACTACCTTACCAGCCAGCTGGGCATTCACCAGCGCCGGCAGAAAGGCTG
>JBCNOR010000622.1:0-3109 GCA_039593785.1 Niabella sp.
TTTATTAAAAAGCGCGCAGGTATACAATGATATCAAGCACGCACAGGATTTCGGTATCGAAGCAACGGGTAAGCCCAATTTTGAAGCTATTGTAAAACGTAGCCGTGGTGTTGCAGATAAAATGAGCAAAGGTGTTCAGTTTTTGATGCGTAAAAATAAAATTGATGTAGTAATGGGCTTTGGCACCCTGAAAGCTAAAGGACAGGTTGAGGTAAAGGGCGCTGATGGAAAAACACAGATTGTAGAAGGAAAGCATATCATCATTGCAACAGGTGGTCGCAGCCGCGAATTGCCTGCTTTAAAGCAGGATGGTAAGAAAATCATTGGTTACCGTGAAGCAATGGTGTTGCCGCAACAGCCTAAGAGCATTATTGTTGTAGGTAGTGGTGCGATAGGTATTGAGTTTGGTTATTTCTACAACAGCATAGGCTCTAAAGTAACTGTGGTAGAATTTTTACCCCGCATTGTGCCGGTTGAGGATGAAGACATTTCGAAAGAATTAGAGAAGAACCTGAAAAAACAGGGTATTGATATTTTAACCAGCAGCGAAGTAACTTCTGTAGACACCAGCGGTAATGGAGTAAAAGCTAAAGTAAAAACAGCTAACGGTGAAGTTGTGTTGGAAGCAGATGTGGTATTAAGCGCTGTGGGTGTTGCCGCCAACATTGAAGGTATTGGCCTGGAAACCCTGGGTGTTAAAACTGAAAAAGGAAAAATCAATGTAGATAAATTCTACAAAACAAATGTTGCAGGTGTTTATGCTATTGGTGATTGTGTTCCCGGCCAGGCGCTGGCACACGTAGCAAGTAAAGAAGCGATCATCTGCGTTGAAGCTATTGCACATGCTGAAGGCAAGTACAAGCACCAACCGGAAGCTATTGATTATAACAATGTACCTGGTTGTACCTATTGCTATCCTGAAATAGCCAGTGTTGGTTTTACAGAAGCAAAAGCAAAAGAAGCCGGTTACGAAATCAAAGTGGGCAAATTCCCGTTAAGCGCCAGTGGTAAAGCCAGCGCTGCAGGCCATGCGGAAGGTTTTGTAAAAGTGATCTTTGATGCCAAATACGGCGAATGGTTGGGTACTCACATGATTGGTTACAATGTTACAGAGATCATTTCTGAAACAGTAGTAGGCCGCAAGCTGGAAACTACTTATCATGAAGTATTAAACGCTATTCATCCGCACCCTACTATTAGTGAGAGTGTAAAAGATGCTATTGAAGTAGCTTATGGTGAAGCAATACATTTATAACAGAATTGGGTTAATAAGTAAGCCTCCCTTCCGGGGAGGTTTTTTTATGCCTGGCCTCATCTTATCTTTAAACAGTTCTGCCGGGTTTACCCGGTCTTTCATAAGTCATCAAAAAACAATAATGAAAAAAGTAGTGATCCTGCTCTTACTATATTGTATGGCATTATTTTCAAAAGCTGCCATTGTTGATACGGTTAACATTTACAGTAAGGCTATGAAAAAGAGTGTGGCATGTGTAGTGATCAGGCCTCAAAACTATGCACAAGCCGATCATTTCCCTGCTGTATACCTGCTGCATGGGGCCGGAGGCAAATACGGCACCTGGATTTTGCGTGTACCAGAACTGCAGGCTTATGCAGATCAATACCAGCTGATCATTGTATGTCCGGATGGAAGCCCCGACAGCTGGTACTTTGATAGTAAAATGAACCCGGCCGTTCAATATGAAACGCATATCAGCCTTGAAGTGCCCTCTTATATTGATACGAATTACAAAACACAGAAAAACCGTTGCGGCAGAGCTATTACCGGCCTGAGCATGGGCGGTCATGGCGGCCTGTTTCTGGGCTTTCGTCATGCCGCCGTTTTTGGAGCCTGCGGCAGCATGAGTGGAGGTGTTGACATAAGGCCATTTGCCCCAAAATGGAACATTCAAAATCTCATCGGCAACCCCGATTCCGCTGGTTTCGACTGGAAGGATTACACCGTTTTTGAGGCTATTGAGCGATACCCTAAAGATTCGCTTGCTATTATTTTTGATTGTGGCACAGACGATTTTTTTTATGAAACCAATAAAGCCCTTCATCAAAAAATGCTAAAGCTAAAAATTCCACACGACTACACCGAACGGCCGGGCGGGCATGCCTGGCCTTACTGGAAAAATTCGATCAGATATCAACTCCTGTTTTTCAGGAGCTATTTTGACGAAATGAAAGTCAGGACATCCTAGAGCAACTTATGGCCACCTGTATTTTCCGACATTTTGTTAATTGTCCGCTCTTTTACCGCTATTTCACGCGTTTCCAATAAATTTGCCGCTAAAAATCTGGCCGATGCCTTTCAATCAATTATTAGTTGTATACCTGATTAGTTTACTGCTTGTTTTATTACCGTCGTTTGGTTTGTCTAAATTATTCAAGAAAGCCGGTCGCGAGTCATGGAAAGCGTATGTACCTTTTTATAATACATGGGTCATGCAGGAGATTGCACAGCGCCCCAAGCACTGGGTGTTCTGGCAGTTTATACCTGTTGTGGGCTGGTTTATCACGCCAGGTATCTTTATAGAATTTGCAAAGGTGTTTTGCCGCTTTTCTTTTTTAGATCATGCTGCAGCTTCCTTGCTGGCCCCATTCTATTTTCCGTGGTTGGCTAATAATAAGGATGCCCGGTTTATAGGCGCAGAAGGTGTAAAGAAGCATAAAAAGCCGGGATGGCGCGAGTGGGTGGATGCTGCTATTTTTGCTGTGATTGCAGCTACCCTGATCCGTACTTTTATTTTTGAAGCGTACACCATACCATCGAGTTCTATGGAGAAAACCTTGCTGGTAAGGGATTTTCTTTTTGTAAGTAAATTCAGTTATGGTCCCCGGATACCCAACACGCCGTTGTCTGTTCCCTTTGTACATAACTATCTTCCCAGTGTTAATACCAAATCCTATTCTACCTTGATAGAGCTACCGTATATCCGCTGGTTTGCAGCGCCGGTAAAAAGGAACGATTGTGTGGTATTTAATTTCCCTGCCGGCGATACAGTCATACACCGGCCGGAGTTTGAATCGGCAAACCCTTATTATGACTTAAAGTTGCCGCCGCCGTAGTTGGTCATCAGCTTCAGCTGCGGCGCCGCGTCGCGCA
>JBCNOR010000623.1:0-3092 GCA_039593785.1 Niabella sp.
TTGCAATCTTCGCCGTAGTACCTACAGAGAAGTTCTGAGAGGTTTCTTCTTTTAAGGTTGGTATACCAAAGCCCTGGGCTAATTTGCTATCATTCGTAAACGTACCGGCTTCATAGAATACGCCGTTATTTACCAGGGTATTGGTTTTTGCATAATAGCGTTGCTGAAGCGATGGCGCCCTGAATCCCGTACTTATGGCTCCGCGTAAAGCGATATTGTCTGTTATTTTATAACGGGCAGAAAGTTTATAATTTAATGTACTTCCAAAATCAGTGTAGTTTTCAAAACGCAAAGCTGCACCTACAGTAAAGGCTTCGGTAAAATCCTGCTCCAGGTCGATATAAGCTGCATAGCTGCTTCTGCTGTTCTTGCCTGCATTAGTAGGCTGAAAGCCAGCAAACACCTGGGCTCCGCCGGTAATACCTGACGTAGGACTATAGTTCCTGTAAGAAGATTCTTCCCCCGCAGTAACAGCAAATGTCTCAACTCTCGACTCGCCTCCCCATGCAAAATTTAAACCCGATAGTACATCAAATCTCCTGTTTACATCGAAGTTGATGGTGTTCTGCGCAAAGCGTAACTGCCCCGCATCAAAAGTAGTTGGGAATGTAGCTGAAGCGATGGCCTGCGTATAGTTAGCTGAGTTAGAAACAGTGAAACCAAAACTATTTTGTCCATGTGTAAAACTCAGATCATAATTCCAGCCAGCCAGGTTTCCCCGAAAACCACCTGCTAAAGAAAAATCCTGCACATCACTCTCGATGAGTGGTAAAAATCCATTGGGATAAACCTGTAATACATTACTTCTTATAGCTGCGGGTACCGCATTGGGATACCTGTAAAAACCGCCAGCCTCACCATGCTTGCTACTATAGCCTCCAAAAAGATAAGCTTCCACCTGGTCGTTTACCGGGAGAGCCGCATTAACAAAGGTTCCGATCCCTTTCACCTTGGCATTACCAAATCTCAGATCAAAGTCACTCCTCGTTAAACCGTTGGAAGCGAGGATTGCATTATCATTATCGATGATTTGCTGTGAAGTAGGCGTACCGCCAGCTGTGTAAGGATAAATCTGGCCATAATAGGTTCCTGCCCTGTTGGAAGCATCGCGCTGTGTAAATTCAGCGGTAAGATTTACGTAGCCTTTTTTGAGCAGCTTTGTACCATAATTTAGTCCGGCCTGGAAAGTCCCCCCATCTGTCACGCTTGCTTTACCATTGTTAGTACCCAGCGCTTTGTTGGCAAAATAATCTTTTTCGTATTCGGTCACATTGGCCCCATAGGACACGCTTCCTGTTAAACCGCTATTCTTTTTAATAATAACATTGATCACACCGGCGATGGCATCCGATCCATATTGGGCTGCAGCGCCGTCTCTTAAAATTTCGATACGCTCTACGGAGCTGGCAGGAATAGAGTTTAAGTCAGTACTTACGGTTCCTTTGTTAACCGTTCCGTTTACATTTACCAAAGCTGTCTGGTGACGTCGTTTACCATTAACTAAAACCAACACCTGGTCGGCTCCCATTCCTCTTAATTGGGCCGGGTCAATATGGTCTGATCCGTCGGTTACCGTTTGCCTGGACGACTGGAAGGATGGAGCAATATAATTCAGTATCTGGTTAAGATCTACCTGCCCGATATTATTTGTTACCTGTGCAACCGGGATAACATCTACCGGCGACAAAGACGCAAGTTTAGAACGGCCTAATGCCCGGGTACCGGTAACAATAATTTCCCCGAGAGAAGTACTGCTAAGCTCCAGTATAACATCCTGATCTACAAAACCAGCTGCTACAACTGTTTTTAGTGTTTGTGGTTCATAGCCAACAAAGCTATAGGTAATTTGATAACTGCCTGCTTGCAGCGTAAGCGTATAGTTACCCTCTGCATCGGTAGTAGTTGCAGCACCAGCGGTAGCGCTTACTGTAGCTCCGGATATAGGTTGCCCGCTTTTATCGGTTACCTTGCCCTTTACTCCCTGTGCATGTATCATGTTGAAAACGAAAAATGCCAAAAAAAACAAAGACATCTTTTTCAGGATAATTCTCATAACTGTTTAATTAAAAAAATAAAAACACCACACTTAAAGCGTGATTATTAACTATTGAAGAATTTGATTAGTTTATTAGCGTTCTACATTCAACAACAACAATATGGACATATTGCGATAAGAATGTTACATTGGAAAACCGGCTTTAAAGCAGAAAACGCAGGCAATTGAATACCGGCATTCCAACTATTTGCAAAGACAGTTTTTTCCATAAAAATTGATCAGATATATTTTATCCAAACAACCAAGGTTGTTTTCCGCAACAAATATATAAAAAAATATTAGTCCACTTTACAAATAGACTAATATTTAAAAATGACGCCTTTGTATACCGAAGCTATGGTTATTTACTGCCAATAGAAAAGCCGCCTTTAGAGGACAGCTTTTCCTTGTTCAATCTCCTATTTACCCCGTTCAGCTTCCTTCGCTTCATAAAGTATCTGTAGAATATCTTTTACACTCTCAGGCTTTTTATTTACCTGTAAGGCATACTCAAGGTACTCTACAGCAGCTTTGACTTCACCATTTTTCAGGAAGCCTTTACCCAGGCCAGAAGTAGTAATGCCCGACTCAGGATATAACAGGTAATTGGCTTTATAAATGGCTAACGCTTCTTTTAATTTCCCTTGCGTTATAAAAAGATTACCTACGCTATTCAATAAGTGCTCATTGTCCACAAAGGGTTTGAGCATAGCAGCCAGGCTTCGCATATTGGTATGCGGGTGCGTTAACACCTGTTCTGTTTCCCACTGATGAATCAACGTAAAGCTGGCATAATTAGGGGTGTAAGTCTTCCCGGAAAGAATAGTAAGAAGGTCCCTTTCAAATGTGTATACCGGGAATTCGTTAATACGGCCCAGCTCCTTTCCATTTCTATAAATAATTAACGTGGGCACCCTGTAAATACCTTTTCCCTTTTCTTCCCCGTTAGGACTTTGTTTATAAATAGAATCGGTGCCGCCGAGACCAATAAGCTTTATCTGTTTTTCAGGGACAGCAGCGGCCGACAGTACCTTGAGCGCCCTGGGCAGTTCCCTTT
>JBCNOR010000624.1:0-3080 GCA_039593785.1 Niabella sp.
CATGCTAATTTATATGCTACCGGGCGTGGACAATTTTTGTCGGCCACGGATAAGGAAGCATTGGATGCATCTTTTGAACTGGCGAAACTGGAAGGAATTATCCCCGCGTTAGAAAGCGCTCATGCACTGGCAGCGTTAAAACAGCTGAAATTTGAAAAAGACGACAATGTAGTAATTTGTTTGAGCGGCCGGGGCGATAAGGATATGGAAACCTACATGCAGGAATTAAATAAAAAATAAAAGACTCAACTATCAAGTATCCAACTAATGAGCAGACTAAGTGAAGCATTTCAATCGGGGAAGAAAATTTTAAATATATATTGTACAGCAGGCTACCCTAAACTGGATAGTACATTGACTGTAATGAAGTCCCTGCAGGACAGCGGGGCTGATATTATTGAGTTGGGAATGCCTTATAGTGATCCTCTGGCAGACGGCGAGACCATTCAAAAGAGCAGCGCTATTGCTTTGGCCAATGGAATGACCATGCATGTGTTGTTTGAGCAACTGGCCGGTATGCGCGAGGAAATTAATATCCCTGTTGTATTGATGGGTTATATGAACCCGGTATTACAGTATGGTTTTGAGCAATTTTGTGCCGACGCTGCTAAGGTGGGGGTTGATGGTTTGATTCTGCCTGATTTACCGCAACATGAGTTTGAAAAAACCTACAAAGCAATCGTCGAAAAATACAATCTTAATTTTATTTTCCTGGTTACGCCTGAAACATCTGAGGAGCGTATTAAAAAGTTAGATGAGCTGAGCAGTGGCTTCCTTTACGCGGTTTCTTCTTCTTCGACAACCGGTGGCGAAAAGGATTTTAACGAGGTAGAGCTTTACCTGAAAAGACTCCAGGGCTATGGCTTGAAGAATCCTATATTAGTAGGTTTTGGTATTAAAGACAAGAAAACATTTAATGGCGCCTGTAAATATGCGCAGGGAGCCATTATCGGTTCAGCGTACGTCAAGATCATACAGCATGCCCAGTCACCGGAAGCCATTACCCGTAGCTTTGTACAAAGTATTCTTAATTAACAAATGGATAGAGGGAGTGCCCATTATATTTGCAACCTGCAACAAATTTTGATCATCTGTGTTAAGTTCTGAGCATCCGGGCGTAGGGATGTAGATTTTAATCCGTAAAGTTTTTAAATGAAATTAGTTTTATCAGCAGTCCTTATGTTTTTATTACCGGTTTGGGTAATGGCTCAAAAGCTTACACTTAGCGGCACCATAGCCGGTTTGGCAGATAATAGCACTGTAGTGTTAACCGATTTGGAAAATCCAGGTACCCCTCTGGCTGAGGGTAAGTCCATGGCAGGAAAATTTACCCTTTCAACGCAACTCGAAGCGCCGTCTTTGCTGGGTTTGGGAGTAGGTGATAGTATTAAAACAGCTGTTTTCCTGGGTAATGAAACGGTTAGTGTTACCGGTGCTGTAGCGCAGAAAGTGGATGAATGGAAATTCTCAGGTTCGGCCATACAAAATAGTTTTACAGAGTTTCAGAACCTGTTTGTGCCTAAGTTCAGCAAGTTAAGCGCATTGATACAACAGTTACAGTCTGGTGATGGAAGTGATGCGGTAAGAACAGGCTTAGATAGTACGACTAATGACATTCAAACATCCCTTGACAATTTTATAGCAAAAAATCCTGCATCCCCGGTAAGCACGCTGGCGATTTTATCAACGATTAATTTAACGGAGGATGTAGCGGTATTGGAAAAAAGAATGAATAGCTTAAAGCCTGCTGCTTTGAGCAATGTTTTTGGAGGACAGTTAAAGCAGGCGGTTGTTAATGCTAAATTTAATTCGGTGGGAAGTATTGCTTTGGATTTTTCGCAGGCCGATACAACGGGTAAGCAGGTAACGCTTTCCCAATTTAAAGGCAAATATGTATTGGTAGATTTTTGGGCCAGCTGGTGCGGTCCATGCAGGAAAGAGAATCACTTCCTGGTGAAGACATTCAATAAATATAAAGACAAGAACTTTACCGTGCTGGGCGTTTCTTTAGATGAAGAAAAAGAAGAGTGGTTGAAAGCCATTGCTAAGGATGAATTAAAATGGACGCAGGTGAGTGATTTAAAAGGCTGGGAAAACGAAGTAGCCCAGAAGTATAAGATTACCTCAATTCCCCGCAATTTATTAATTGGCCCTGATGGGAAAATTATTGCGAAGGATTTGCGTGGAGATGATCTGGATGCAAAACTGGAGGAGATTTTAGCTAAATAATAGCGAGTCAACGATAAATTTTAAAAGACAGCCCGCAGCTTTAAACCGCGGGCTGTCTTTTGTATTGGCCCATCAATCGATAATGATGCCTCTGGCAAATTACCCGATGATGATTAAGCTCTGTCTCTTTTACCGTACCACTTTTTCTTATGTTTATTTTCGGTAGCTGTCTGCGGCCTCTGTGGTTTGCCTGGATGGCTGTTGTTGGCTCCTTTAAAACCATTCTTGTTCTCTATGCTGCGTTTCTGGCGCGGCGGGCGTTCAGCTTTTTTAGGAATTTCAAAAACTTCCATAGGGTAAGGATGGTTTGTGATAACCGGGATTTGTTGGCGGGTTAACTTTTCAATATCCTTTAAAAAAGCTTTTTCTTCATAATCACTAAAAGATATGGCCTGCCCATCTTTACCGGCTCTGCCGGTACGACCAATGCGGTGTACGTAAGTTTCTGATACATTGGGCAAGTCATAATTAATGACCAGTTCCATACCTTCCACATCGATGCCGCGGGCTGCAATATCAGTGGCCACTAAAACCCGTATATCTTTACTCTTAAAATTGCCCAGTGCCCGTTGACGGTTATTCTGACTTTTATTGCCATGAATGGCATCCGATTTTATTCCATATTTACTAACATGGCGAACAATTTTATCACAACCGTGCTTGGTTCTGCTGAATACCAGCACTGTTTCTGCCGCGGAGTTGTTGAGTATATCTACCAGCAAATTATTTTTGTTGCCTCTGTCAACAAAATACACTGATTGAGCTATTTTTTCAACAGTATAAGAAACCGGTGTCACTTCTACCTTCACCGTGTTTCTTAAAATGGCGATTGCCACGCTTAAGATCTCAGG
>JBCNOR010000625.1:0-3075 GCA_039593785.1 Niabella sp.
GAGAAGGTAAGTTGAAAGTATTGCAAAGCGGTCTGAACGGACCTGCTACTTTCTATACTATTCAGGGTGGATTTGTGGAAGTGCTCAATAACAATGTAACCGTATTGGTTGAAGGCGCTAAGAAAGTTTAATATTATTTTATTCTTATGAATAAGAATCCCGGGGCTTATCGCTTCGGGATTTTTTTTATGAAAGCAAAAATCCTGTTTTTATGACATAATTGATTGAAGCGCTAATCGGAACCTGGTAAAAATACCCGGGTGCGCGCTATACCAAATTTATAGCCGGTGAGGTATAGTTGCCGGTTGGCTAGTTTGGCGTCGCATGCTACCCAGCCGTAGGCCGGCGTATAAGCCTGGCCGTTTTTAAAATAGCCACCTTCAAACACAAGGTTCTTTAAAACCAGTTGTCCCTTTTTGAGCTTAGGCTCCGGCTCTCCGATCCAGTGCATAATGCCATAAAATTTTCCGTCTTGTTCGAAAATGCGAATGGAGCGGGTTTTTTCCGGGTTGAGCCATATACCGGTAATATCATTGATAGAAGGAGCAGAAAAATATAAAAATAAGGTAAAGAAAAGAAGAGTCATTCGTAAAATAGTTGTGTTGGTTTATAAGATGCAAAGCAGGTCAAAGCATTCACTCAACAACAACAATATTTTACGTGTACAGGCATGAATTTATTAGTCTATTATAAAAGTAGACTATTTTGATTGAAGTGAGAAATTTTTTTCGTAGGGAAGGATGTTTGGATAATATAGGTTTAACTTCAAATGTTAAGAATAGTAATGCCTCCTGGAAAAGCCGGAGCAGAAGTCAAGAGTAGGACTGGTATTATATGCTATCAGGCATAATTACCACCAGGTAAAATAAAGCCCCGCTATAAAGCGAGGCCTGAATCAATTAAAGTATAATATTATTTTCCCTTTACCACCAGCGTGCCTGCCAGCTTATCGTGAAGGGTTTGTTTCTTGTCATCCCATAACATCATAAAATATCCTATTAGTAAGATAATTGTTGACAATATAGTGGCAAAATAGCGGCCTGTGGCGTTTAGGAAAGATATACGTTCTCCGTTTAAGCTGGTAACCTTGATGCCTAAAGCTCTTTTCCCCAAAGTAGCCTGCCATGGACCAGAGATCATCAGCGCCATATATAGCCAGTTAATGACCAAAGAAAGTAAGTTTGATGTGCTGAAATAAGCCGCAGACATGGTAGATCCAAAACCTTCGTTCTGACTCATAGCCATCAGTTCTTCGGCGTCCGGAGCGCCAACTATCATTTGTATCACACGGCCTATCGCGTATAAGATGATCCCATCAATGAAAATAGCTGCAAATCTTTCCCAGAATCCTGCATAAACAACGGTGGGTTGGGTGTTGAACAGATTAGACTCTCCCTGGTAGGAGAAATTGCTTGTTGGTTCGGTCATAGTTGTAGAGTTTGTAGTTAATATTTATTCTAAACTAGAATAAGTTTTTTAAATCAGCAACATAATTGTGTAAAAATAATGGCATCCAATTAAAGGATGCCACTTATAATATTTTGATAAGATGGGAAATTCCTGGTAACTAATTCGTTGCCGGGCGATTCCCCGCCTGGAGGTCGGCATAGCCAAACACCCGCTGCAATAACGGGGTGGTACGCGCCGAAAGATTAGACCGGATATCTGCTTCCTTATTAGCCACATATAAAAACATCGCATCTATAGCCCTGGCTGCAATAAACTCGTTAAGGCTGGGCTCCAGTTTTTTGCTGATCAACGGAATGGAATTGTATGCTTTAGCCAAAGTGTTGTATTCATTTCCAGCCCCGGTGGTACGTATCGTGCTATCTACTATCGGACGAAAGGCGGTCATCAGTTGTGGACTCATGGCGCTTTTAAAATACTGGGTAGCTGCGTTTTTGTTGCCGCTTAATAAAATGCCTGCTGCATCTCCTATACTCATGTTCTTTACAGAATTTAAAAATATAGGTTTGGCTTTTTGTACCGCCAGTGACATGGCATTGGTATACTTGGCCGTTACATTATTCACTACCTGTGTCAGCCCCAGGTCGCGCAAGGTCTTTTCAATTTTTGCGGCTTCGCCGGGAAAAGCAAAACGAACCAATGCATTACCCTGGTTGGGATTGGCAAATGCCTCAAAGCCGCTAAACAGGCCCTGCGTTAAGGCTTCTTTTAGGCCCTGCGCTATTTCAAAATTGGAAAGTGTGCCGGCTACATTTTTCAAAGTATCACAGCCGGAAAAGAAAAAAGTGCTGCTTAGCGCAAAGACAAATAATAATCTTCTCATGTTTGATCTGTTGTTGTTTAGGGTGCATAACATTTTTTCCTACGGATCTTGGTCTTAGCGTAAAGTGTTATACATCCTTGTAATTATTCCCGCAAAATTAATTCATTCTCGGGTCCAGGGGGGCATTAATGATCAGCTCGTATTCGCCGCCCAGGTCCTTAAGCACATCTTTCCACAATTCTTTTTCATTGTTGGAAAAAATAAATTTAACAGGGGCAGGAGCTACAATCCATGTTTTTTCTTCCATTTCAGCGCTTAGCTGGCCGGTGCCCCAGCCGCTATAGCCCAGGAAAAATCTTATTTTATTAAGGTCTGCTGTCCGCGAGTTGATCAATTCTATTAGTTTTTCAAATTCACCACCCCAAAAAAGCCCTTCTCCGATTTCTTTGCCACCCGGAATAGCATCGGGGTATTGGTGTAGAAAATGTAGCGTATTCAGCTCAACAGGCCCTCCCTCAAAAACCGGGATCTTGAAATCACCCAATTCCGGCACCAGCTCATCTATAGCATAATCTGATTTCCGGTTCAGTACAAAACCGAAACTGCCTTCTTCGCTGTGCTCACAAAGGAATACAACGGTTCTTAAGAAGTTGGGATCGTCTAAATGCGGATTCGCTACTAATAATGTTCCACTGGCGGGCTCTATCATGCAGCCAATATAGGAATTTTTTACTAAATCTTCCCGCTGCGTGCGCCATTTATAAAAAGATGCTGACCTCTTTCTGATACTCTTCCCGCCGCTGGATCGCCCGCAGCTTCAGCTCCAGGATCTGGCGCACCAGGCG
>JBCNOR010000626.1:0-3063 GCA_039593785.1 Niabella sp.
CCTTAGCCTTAACAACCGCTCTTTTGCGCATATGAATCACATAATACGAAATAGCTTCCTGCAAAGAGCTGAACTTATCTGATGTGATACATTCGCTTAGCTCAAGCGCATCCAGCATAGCCATATTAACGCCTTCGCCGGCAAAAGGCGGCATAACATGGGCCGCGTCACCGAGCATCGTAAGATTAGGCAACGCATTCCATGTTTGATCCAGGGGCATACAATGGATGGGCCTGGGTATGAAGGGGAGGGTGGTACGATTCACCAGTTCATCCCATACGCTACTCCATTCGGCATATTCTTTTTTAAACCAGTTAACCACCTGGGTTCTGTCCAAAAAGTTCAGGCCGCTATTCACAGGCCAGTCAGGCGCTGCTTTAAAGCTTAAATAAAACCCAATTTCACCGTTGCCTTTTTGTCCCATCAAAATATTTTTCTCATTGCCGAACGCCATTATTTTACCACCGTTTAGCATAGCGTAAATAGCCGGTGCATTTTGGCGTGCGTTTTCAATATTCCCCTCCAACATAGTAATGCCTGAGTAAAAAGCTTTAACATCAGTGATATAAGGCCGGATCTTCGAATGAGCACCGTCTGCTGCAATAACGATATCTGCGTAAGTAGCAGTACCATCTTTAAATTCCAGCTGCCATCCGTCATTTCGGGGCTTCATGGCAATAAAATGGCTGTTCCACATTACGGTACCGGGCTCTAAGGAGTTCAGTAAAATCTTTCTTAATGTGCCGCGATCTATTTCGGGCCGGAAATGCCCATGCCCGAAATTGTCTGTGGGCTTTATTTCGTGATCGCTGTAAAATACTTCCGCCTGCTCATTCATTATCTTCTCCCGGTCGGCGCCCGGCAGAAAGTTACTTTTGAATGCGTCGAGGAGCCCTGCTTTTGTTAAAGCAGCCAATCCTGATTCATCGTGCAGATCAAGCGGCGCTCCCTGCACGCGGGCATTTTTGTCCAGGTCTCTTTCATATACCTTTACCTGGCATCCCTTCAGCTGCATCAACCTGGCTAAGGTTAGTCCGCCGGGCCCTCCGCCCACAATGGCAATTCTTTTACGGTTCAGTAACATGCTGTATGATTTAAAATACGATGCAAATTACCCAAGCCCGAGGGCAGAAAATTGTATAAATCGGCCGTTTTGATTTCTTTTTAACTCTTTAGGTGAAACACCGGAACGTTTTTTTACTTCACGGATAAAATGAGACTGATCGGCAAAATTCTGTTCCGGAAATAATTTACCCTCTTTAATATGCTCAAATGAAGCGCGGAACCGGAGGATATTGCAATAATTTTTTACCGGCAAGCCAAACCGGTCATTAAAATAGCGATTGATCTGCCGGCTACTCCAATACACTTTCTCCGACAATGCTTTTACCGATATATTGCCTTTAGTGCTGTACAATAACCCGAACAGTTCCTGTTTCCTGGGATCAACGGCGGCTGGTAACAGCGATTGTATGTAGATGGTAGCTTTTTGGCAGAAGAGATCAAAATCATTTAAAACAGTTTCGTTAAAGCCCCAGAAACCGGTGGGTAGAAATTGAGCATAGTCTAATATATCGGCGATGCTATCCCCGAACAGGTATTCTATTGCAGGCAGCTTAAAGCTAATTGCAAACATCACTGTCTGGCTTTTAAGTAAAGCTTGCTGGGGAAAGGTTTCGATACCCGACCTTATAATACAGAATGGGTCGGTTGCAGACCGGAAGAAGGTAAGATCTGCCCGCCCGTCGGGTAAAACAACAATTTCTTTATCGCTGTCGGAAAGATTACGCAGTTCCCAAAAACTCTCCACAAATGCCGCGATAGACGGGTCAGGCTGCTGTAACCGGAATGCCAGGTCGCTACTCATGCTTGTGCTGGTAAATAAAAAGGTATACCTATACTTTTTTAAGCTAAAATAAAGATAAAACAGGTAGAAGTCCTCAATCCCTGCCGGGCAGGCCATTCGATGAATATTTCAATTGATGATCCGGAGTAACTGAGCTAATAAAAAAGAGGAGACTGATCTCCTCTTCGTATATATAAAAACCGATGGTTGCCTATCGGTCGCCTCTTGTATATTTTGCAACCAACTCTGTATCGCCGGCCTGGTTCGCATTGATATGGGTATAATGAGTGTTATCTTTCAAAACAATGCGGTACTGAACACCATTTTTATTGCTCACCTCGGTTACACCATGTATTTCGTTATTCTTATAATTGCTTTTTACGGTGTAAAGAACATTGGAAGGAAGCTTGCCTTCCTGGTAATAACGAACCGTTTGTAACAGTCTGCCTTTTGTATCAATAGTTACGCGCGTTTTAATGCCATCGTTCTCAAAAAAGGCTTCATAGTTTTCCCCGGTGCTGCTCCAGGTTATATCATTTACATGCTTAAAAGTAGCAGCAAAAGTTTGTTGCGCTTTTTCGTTTATAACCGGTGCAACAGTGGAAGCGATTGCACTAAAGCTTACTGTTAAAAGAGCAGCTGCGGATAAGATTAAATTTTTCATTGTATTTGTTTTGCTAGTTATTTATTAATTGTTTCACAAACATACAATGAGCAGATGCCCTATGCCAATAGCAAAAGGATGAACAGTAACCGTATTACCGGCGAATGGCAGTTTTGCCGAGGCGAAAAGCATGTTATCTGCTAAACCACAGGAGACCTGCCGGGCGGTCAGGCCAGGTTTCCGGGGCAGGCTTGAAATGACCTCTGAATTTGAATTCCACAGATTTTTTTGGAGCCGACTAAAATATGGCTTTTCTTTGCCTTCCTCTAAACTATTCCAATCAATGATATCTTTATTAGCCCTAAACCAATATGCCTGAGCAAGCTTATTATGTTCTATTTAAAACACACAAACAGAATCTTCTACAACCTCAACCAGAATTACAATGATGAACAGAACCTTTTTTATAGCCTGTTTTCTTATGCTGTGCCTAAGTGTGCAGGCTCAATTTAGCTCCGTAACATCGCTTTCAGCGAATGACAAAAGAGCTGATGCCTTCCTGGGCAATGCTGTTAGTATAAGTGGTAACCTGGCCGTAGCCGGCGCCAATGGC
>JBCNOR010000627.1:0-3056 GCA_039593785.1 Niabella sp.
TTCTTGTACGTAATTGTGTACATTTGTAAGTACAAATATTTAGTTATGCAAGCGGTTTCTATATCAGAGTTAAGATCAAATATGAAAAAATACCTGGATGATGTTACGTTATCTTCAGACACTATTATTGTACCGAGGGCATCGGGTGAAGAGGCCGTGGTAATACTTTCGATTCAGGAGTATAATTCACTGATAGAAACCGGTCATCTATTATCTACCGGGGCAAACAGGAGAAGACTGGGGGAGTCCATAGAGCAATTAAATAAAAAGAAAACCCGCAAATTCGATTTCTAAACCATGACCTTTGAATTTACAGAAAATGGTTGGGAAGACTTTGAATATTGGATGGATAATGATGCGGAAGTGGTAGAAAAAATACGGGCTTTGCTTAAAGATATCAGGCGATCGCCCTTTCAGGGAATTGGTAAGCCTGAGCCTCTCAAATATGACCTGAAAGGATATTGGTCAAGGCGAATTACCGGAGAACATCGGCTTGTTTATAAAATTGAAGGCAAGAAAGGTAAAGACCAAAAATGCTACTTATTGCAATGCCGTTTTCACTACGATTAAAGCTATTGTTTTCTAACAGTTAACAGTCATCTCCCAACTGTCCTCTCCTTAATCCTTTCCCACGCTGCTGGCCCCGCTAACATCCTGCGTTACCTGCGGGTTGCCGCGGTATTTAACTGAGCTGGCGCCATGCGACCTGGCATTCAGTTTCAGGCTGCTAAATACACGAACGGTGCTGGCGCCGGATGCCTCGATGTCGGCATTTTCTGATTTCAGATCAAATGAGTTGATGGTGGATGCGCCAGATGCACTGGCTTTTACATCCCTGCATTCTCCGTCTGCCGTTAACGTACTGGCGCCTGATGCTTCCAGCTCCACCTGGGGCGCTCTAACCGAAATATTGCCGCTTGAAGCTCCTGAAAGATCAAATTCTATCTTTTTTTCCTGTACGAATTTGCCTTCCGTTTGCAATTGTGCAGCCCCCGAAAGATTGATCTTGTCAAGCGAAGGAGCCGCAATATACACTTTAACCTCCCCGCTGGCATCTAAATTAATATTGTCTTTCACATCAACTTCTAAAGTATTGCCGTCGTTTACCTTTACATGGAGATAATTAAAAAGATTTTCATCGGTTTCAATTTTTACACTGTAGTTGTCAGATTGGGTGATGTGAACCTCCATACTCGAGCCCAGGTCGAGATTGGAGAAGTTTTTAAGATCATAGGTTTTCGACGTGATGTTGCCATTGCCTTTAATGCGTTCACTGTCAATAATATTGCAAGAACTGATTGCAAAAACTGTTATTAATATTAAGCCTAAGTATTTCATATCATCTGTTTAAGAGTTACCGAAAAGTATCAAGATATTTATTATTTAAAAAATCAAATCTAAATTGAAAAACTTGCCCTGGTTGATCGGGTTGGAATCTCAAATTAATATTACCTTCGCCGCACTATGACGGAAAGGATACTTATTCTCGATTTTGGTTCCCAATATACCCAGCTTATTGCAAGGGCAGTACGTGAAGCCAATGTTTACTGCGAAATTATACCCTACTCAAAACCATTTGAAATCGATGGCAATTTAAAAGGAATTATCCTTTCAGGCTCTCCGTTTTCGGTAAACGACCCAAATGCACCTGTTATTGGTATAAAAGATATCGTAAAAGAGCTGCCGGTGCTGGGCATTTGCTATGGGGCGCAACTTACTGCCAAAACTTATGGCGGACGTGTAGAGAAGAGCAGCAAAAGAGAATATGGCCGTGCATCGATGTCGGTAAATGATGAAACAGATGTGCTGATGCATGGGGTAAGCGTTAAAAGCCAGGTATGGATGAGCCACGGAGACAGCATCCTGGAGCTGCCGGATGGATTTGAAGTTTTAGCCACTACCGAAAGCATTCCTGTGGCTGCGTTTAGAAATAAGCAGGATACCAACCCTTTATATGGTCTACAGTTTCACCCCGAAGTGTATCACAGCACCGAAGGCAAGCAGATCTTAAAAAATTTCCTGGTAAATATATGTGGCTGTGCCCAGGACTGGACTCCTGCACATTTTATAACAGATACAGTAGACGCCTTAAAGCAGCAAATTGGTGATCGCCAGGTTATTATGGCATTAAGCGGTGGGGTTGACAGCACCGTAGCTGCCACTTTAATTCATAAAGCCATTGGCGACAGGCTACATGGCATATTTGTGGATAATGGCGTATTACGCAAGAATGAATTTGAGGATGTATTGGAAACCTATAAGCAACTGGGCCTGAACGTTACCGGTGTAAATGCCAGCCAGATGTTTTATGATGAGCTAAAAGATAATCCTGATCCCGAAGCAAAGAGAAAAATCATTGGTCGCCTGTTTATTGAAGTATTTCAACAGGAGGCTGCCAAACTGGAAAATATTGAATTATTAGGGCAGGGAACGATTTATCCTGATGTGATAGAAAGCGTATCTGTACACGGCCCTTCGGTAACGATCAAATCGCACCATAATGTAGGTGGTTTGCCGGCTACGATGAAGATGGAACTGGTGGAGCCCCTGCGTTATCTTTTTAAAGATGAGGTTAGAAAAGTAGGACGTGAACTGGGTATACCTGCTAACCTGATTGATCGTCACCCCTTCCCTGGCCCGGGTTTAGCGATCAGGATACTGGGGGAAGTAACCGAAGAAAAGGTGCGATTATTGCAGGAAGCTGATCATATTTATACCAATGCTTTAAAAGAAACCGGTTTGTATGCAACGGTTTGGCAGGCAGGAACGATCTTATTACCGGTTAAAAGCGTAGGTGTAATGGGAGACGAGCGTACATATGAGTTTACTGTAGCTTTACGGGCAGTAACCAGCGTAGACGGCATGACGGCAGATTGGGCACATTTGCCCTACGACTTCCTGGCTGATGTAAGCAACGAAATCATTAATAACGTACGGGGTATAAACCGCGTAGTGTATGATATAAGCAGCAAACCCCCCGCTACTATTGAGTGGGAATAGCAGTGGATGTTCTTGTTAATATTGCGGGATTGCATCTTTTGCTGCCCCAAAAAAAC
>JBCNOR010000628.1:0-3052 GCA_039593785.1 Niabella sp.
TGCCAGCCCAAACAATATCGTGCCAATTATGCTAAAGCATTTTCCTGAAAGCTCATGCGCAAAACATTTTCGGCGCTGTGACCGTACTGTAGGTCAATAAGCCTTTAAACCGGTTCAATGGCGCTATCTGTTAGCCTTAATACCTGGGATTACCTTCTTTATGATGGTATGAAGAGATTATTCATTCCTACTTTATAATCACGCCAGTAAGAAGATAAAACACATGCAATATTGTGTGCTTTATTTTATGAAAATTCTATTTTAAAAACTAAGTGGCGTTTCAAAGATGGTTAAGGAAGTCAAAATAAGATATATAATTATCTATATAGGGTAAAGAAACGAATTTGCGATGTAATAAATTTGAATATCGATTTGCCAATGGTGAATGTTATTTAGACATTCCTTATAACGATGCTTAGTGTGGGTTTGCTTTCTGATAAACTGCTGGACAGTTGTGGAGTTAAATAAGTTGATTTTTCTAACACAGTAATTTAAATATGAGTATGTTTCAAAAGTTGATGGTATTGTTTTTTTTGATTTTTATAGGCTGGTCTTGTGCAGAAGATAGAAATAGTAGCAATGCTATAGATGTAGGAGTAGCCCGGGTAGATATCACGCCCCGGGTGCCTGTGCGGCTTTCGGGATTTGCAGCCAGGGGGAAAGAAGAGACCCACCAGGTACTGAGTAAGATTCATGCAAAGGCAATTGCTATTGGCAATGATAAGCAACAACCTACTGTTTTTATTACAGTTGATTTGCTGGGTATCCAATGGAGCGTTACTAATAAAATTGTTGAAGCGCTTGCGAAGAAAACAGGACTTAAGCCGGAACAGATAGCCATTTTTGCGTCACACACACACGGAGGTCCGGAAATAGGAAATTTTATTAATCACCTTCAATGCCGGGGGAACTACCCTGTAAAGTTTAATTTCAGCGATTCGCTTATTGCGCTTCCGCAGTTACTCCACCTGGCGGAGTTTAATGAATTTTTGGTAAGTAAGCTTGAGGAGGTTGCTACTGAGGCCCTTAAGGATAGAAAGCCGGCGTTAATGTCCTGGGGGCAAAGCAGCGCCTCATTTTCGGAGAACAGAAGGCCGGAAGGTGGTCCGGTAGATCAGTCACTACCGGTGTTACGGGTGACTAATTTACAGGGTGATCTGAGAGCTGTTTTTTTTAACTACGCCTGTCACGGGATAAGTCTGGGAGAAGATGTCAATGCAGTACATGGCGATTGGATGGGAGAGGCACAAAACCAGATTGAGGCTCGGTATCCCGGTGCGGTTGCTATGATGGCGGTGGGTTGTGCCGGCGATTCGCACCCGGTAAAAAGAAACAACATCGAATTTATGAGAGCGTATGGAAAAGAAATACTGGATAGTGTAAGCAAACTTATTACATCAGATCTTACTCCTCTCGTGAAACCACCGGTAGGAAATATGACCTGGGTTAGGTTGCCATTTAACCAGGTCCCTTCTGTATCAGAGCTGATAAGTTTTACTGCAGATACAACTATCAAGGGATATTATGCCAGACTTGCATTAGAACGTGTGCTGAGAGGTGAGGAGCTTCCGAAGGAGTTAAATTATCCTCTCCAGGTTTGGAACTTCGATGAAAAGATGGCGATGATTAATATGGGTGGCGAAGTGGTGGTTGATTATTCCAGGGTGTTTAATGAAAAATATGGGAAAGGAAAAATATGGATCAATGCTTATGCAAATGATGTGTCCTGTTATATCCCTTCCCGGCGGATCATTAAAGAAGGTGGATACGAGGGTGAGACCAGTATGTATTGGTATAATAAACCCGCGCCATTTTCGGATTCGGTTGAAGAGCGTATTATTAATGCAGTAGATGGTCTGATGCCTGCGTCTTTTAAATAACAGAGGAACCTTTCGGTTCAAAAATCAGAATTGAAAATAGCAAAGTAGAATAGCTGATAAGTCCTGGTGGGACTTGCGGGAGTACTATGTCTTGACTTTACTGAACAAAGTATAATGTTTATATGAAAAAAGTATTGTTGATTTTTATCGGGTTTTTTGTGAATTATTGCTCTTCGGCGCAAGCCAGTCCGGAGGTTTGCGATGTTGACAGATCAGAGCCCAATGTAAAGCTGGCTAAGTTATGGTGGACCGATCAGCGAAATGTATGGACCCCTATAGGTTGGAAAGACCATTTTTTTAGATTTAATGTCTTGTACAACGGGACTATTGTGTCCGAGCCATTCTCCGATCTGAGTGCCCGGAAACATGCTGTGGGCTATAAGAAGAACAACTTCCTGGTAAGCTTCACTCCCTGGCCTGACACGAATGTGGCCGCCCTGCCGAAAACACAGGTGCCCCAGTGGACCTTAGATGGCGGTCACGGTAAGCAAGGGTGGAAACAGCAGGTAGAAACGCCCGTATTGTGGACGGATTTCCTCTTGCAGGAGGGCATGGTTATCCGCCAGGAGGTTTTCGGACACATTACAGGTGGCGGAGATGTTACCAATGGACTCGATCCTCTATACGCGTGGATAAGACTTTCGGTTACCCATGTAGACCCGGTTCGTAGCGTTGACAGGTTTCCGGTCATTTTACAGTTGAGCAGTAACTACCACGAGCTAATAGGACGGTTTGCACATGAAAACGGGGTGACCGTAGATGTATTGCCTGACAGAGCTCCATACCCGCGAAAGCTTTCTGCTATAACTTATAATGAAGGCGCTAATACTGGTTTAAGAGTGGTAGAGCCCGATGGCCAGGTAAGATTTTCGGTATTGCCTACTCAAAAAAACAGGGTTTCTTTTTTTGAAAGAGGTAATGGTATATACGGAATCAAGGCGGAATTAGAGGGCAAAGTGGGGGACTATGTTGATTTCTTAATGCCGATGTTTTCGGTAAGTAAGACAGATTTGATTAAGGAAGAAGCAGCAGGATATGATGGCGCTTTAATACAAAGCAATCAATACTGGAAAAAAGAGTTGTTACCCCAAAACAGGTTTATTGTACCCGAAGAATATATAACGCAGGCTGTGTATGAAAATGTAAGATTTGTACCGGTTCTTACATCCAAA
>JBCNOR010000629.1:0-2964 GCA_039593785.1 Niabella sp.
TACCATTGTCATTCATGCTGGCATCATTAAATACCTGCATATAAGTAAGGCCATCTGTTACTTCTGGGATGGCGGTAGGTCTTTGCTGCCCTATATAACCCCGGTACAATACCGACATTTTATCTTTGGCCCTTTTAGTGGTAATCAGTATAACCCCATTGGCAGCCCTTGATCCATAGATAGCCGAAGAGGCCGCATCCTTTAAAACCGATATAGATTCTATGAGATTGGCGTCTATATCATCTATAGAACCAGCTACTCCATCAATAATCACCAACGGAGCACTGTTAGACCCCCCAAAAGAGTTGATACCCCTGATGCGTATCTGTCCTGCATCGCCACCGGGTGAGCCGGTTTGCTGGGTAACCGTAACACCGGGAGCCAACCCTTGCAGGGCCGCCGAAGTCGAAAGATTAGGTCTTCTTTCTAATTGCTCACTGCTGATCTGCGATACAGACCCGGTTACATTCGTTTTCTTCTGGGTACCATAGGCAACCACTACCACTTCGCCCAGGTTGGAAATATCAGGTTCAAGACTGAGGTCAATGACGGCACGATCGCCTACCGGCACATGACGGGGTAAATACCCAATTCCTGTAAAACCAAGCGTAGCACCAGAACGGTTAAAGCTGATAGCGTAACGCCCTTCAGTGTTGGTGGTAGCGCCCATACCGGTACTGTCAACCGATACAGAGATACCCGCTACAGGCTGTCCTTTATCATCCGTTACTTTACCGGTAACAGTGCGTGTTTGACCAAAACTTGTTGCAGGTATTACCAGCAGCAGGAAAACCCCCATAAAAACACCGATAACCCGGATTGAAAAATTTGTCATAAAAAAGCGGTTGGATATGATGGTTGAGTCAGGCATTAGCCCGGTTTTTACGGAAATCCCGTCAGCCGGTGGCGGCAAACTCCTTTTCCGAAGCAGGTTCTTTTTTTGTGGCATTACGTGTTTGATTAAATTTTATTTCAAATACTGTTTCAAAAGTTTCAAAAAACAAAACAATGAAACATATTTAAACAAATTGTTACCGCTTTGTAAACAAATCATTAGGGCTGAAACCGGTAAAACAGCATAATCGTTTCAAAAACCACGACACCCTATTGCCAGGCATCTTTTATTTCATACGCACAATCGACACCAAATGTAATAAAATTTAACTTAATTAAACAAATTAAAAGATAAAAAAACTTTTTGAAACCGTAATTTGACAATTATTAAGCGCTTATATTAATTTTAAGGAAAGTTTTTTGAAGCGTTTGAAATTCTAATTATTTCCATTCAAATTTGCAGATAATGAAAATGCCGGGTAGAACCGGGCATATATCAACCTTTGATTACGATCAAACCAATCGAAACAATGAAATCAATTACCGAACGTCACCAACTCATATTGCAGAAACTGCAGGAAAATGGTAAACTGAGCATACCCCAGCTAATAGAGGAAATGAATGTGAGCGGCGTAACCGTGCGCAAAGACCTGAAATTGCTGGAAGACAAAAAGCTGCTGTTTCGCACGCGGGGTGGTGCATCTATGCAGAACCCATATGCGATAGAGCGCCCCATCAATGAAAAAGAATTTATTAAGTCGGATGAAAAAAAGCGTATTGCCAAAACAGCATTGGGTCTTATAGGCCCTAACGATTCTATCATGATCGGCTCCGGCACTACTGTGTATGAGCTGGCACGCGCCTTACATCCTGAAAAGAAGATTATTGTGATCACCCCCGCTTTGAAAGTTGCCCTGGAACTATGTAATCGTCCCAATATAGAAGTGTTGCAATTGGGTGGGCTGGTACACCAAAGCTCCTCCTCTACTGCCGGTTCCTTTGCCGAAAAAATACTGGAAGAGCTATCTTGTGGCGTTTTGTTCCTGGGTGTAGATGGTATCGACCTGGATCATGGCCTTACCATCACTAATATTATGGAAGCCAGCCTGAACCAGAAAATGATTGCTTTGGCACAAACCGTAGTGGTATTGGCAGACAGCAGCAAGTTTGACCGCCGCGGACTGGGCAAGATCTGCAACCTGGAACAGATCGATTATATTATTACCGATAACCAGGTCAACCGGTCTACCGTATCTCAGATCGAAAAGACGGGAGTGAAAGTAATTGTGGCGGATTGATAAGCTAAAGATCAGGATGGTTGTTACATCTACTTAATAAACGCATGATTTAATATTTCGGAAAGAATAGCTGTTCCATATATTAGCTTACTACTACCTACATTATAGTAGTGAACGTAATTCAGGTTCTACATTGTAGGTTTTCACTATGTGTATTTGACACTAACCACCTAAGCCCACCCACCACCCAAACGTATTGCGGGTTGTTATTGTCGTCTGTCGGTTAGGCATATTTTCAGGCATATTGTTGTTGATGAGGGCGTGCCCCCGCCCTATTTGTTGTTAGATATTTTAGCGGGCAGGGGTCGGGCTATTCACTACTACTCCGCCACAAAATCCAAGCCGCAAAGGCTTCAGCGGGGTATCCGCTGCTATCCCTCACGCATTTAGCCCACGCACAGCAGGCAAAATTTTAAAGGATCGGCTATTTGTAACATAACGCGAAATTATAGGACAAAACGATTAATTTTATCGTTGCGTATATGCTGAACACATGATTCAAACCCGATTATTTTGATAAACGCGATTGCCCGGTTTATAATGATAGCAGCCTTACTGTTTGTATTGATGCATCCGCTGCAAAGCCTGGTGCTGTTGATTGCAGTATTTACGACAACATCTTCGCCAAAAAGGGCCTGACCGGGAATCTTTAGGTTGACAGTCAGTTTAAACTCGCGGGCAGTTACAGCATCCGGATTTCAATAAAAGACAGGCGCGTGTTAAACCAGCAATCAGTTTGTTACTAATATAAATTTTGTAATCAACCGAGTTGTAATCAAACCAACTGATTACAATGTGCTTGATTACAGTTTCGGGACGCGCACGTTAAACA
>JBCNOR010000063.1:0-12986 GCA_039593785.1 Niabella sp.
TGTTGTATGCTTTCAAAAAGTGAGTAGGTAAATGCTTCATCAATTTTATACCGTATATTTTTTATAAACGGTTTGGCTTTTTGCCCCAGTTCTTCAGCAAATACATCTGCATACTTTACTAATTGATCTGGCTTTGTTGCACTGCTGTCTTTCAATGATACCATCACAACCAGCTTATCGGCAAATTTAGAACTGCCAAATACCTCGGTGAGTTTTTCTGTTTTCGCATCTTTCGGAATGATCGCATAAACATCTTCTTCAAACTTTACCCGCAAAGCAAAAAATGCAAACAATGCCAATGTACCAACGAATACGATATACAGGGCGGTTTTGTTCCGGTAGAAGAAGTTATATATGGATAAAAAGATATTTTGCATGCTCAAAACAGCGGCAAAAATATCGAATGTAGTTGGTTTAAGTGCAAGGTAAGTTATGGATTGCAGTGGCTAAAAAAACCGCCCCAATAATGAGCGGCAACAAAGCAAAAATTATCCGGATATTATTTCCCTTTTAAATTACCATAGTTTATGGTGATCCCCGTTCTTACTAAAATTTCACACCAACCGTAATACCAGAACGCATACCGGCCCAGGGTCCGTCAAGCTTAAGTTTTACAGCATTATCTGTTATCTCATAGGCTTTCTCCGTAAGGGGAATATCCATCTTATCCAGCTCTTTACGAATATCTTCTTTATCCGCCGTTGTAAAATTAACGGAGCTGATTCCTTCAATATTGCCTTTACCGGTTCCGTAACCGGGTCCCAGGATCCAAAGGTCTAATTTCAGGCATTGGGCAAGGTACCATTGAACGCCTAAAAGAATGCCTCCGGTGTTAGTAGTAAATGTACCACCCAGGTCAATATTTTTAGACATCCCATCGCCATACCCTACATTCATCTTTTTAACGTCATAAACCGCATAGCGATAAAAGGGTGCAATGTAGAAGCCCTGACCATACCCTTTTCCCAGGTATAGCCTGTACTCGGGGGTTATTGCGAAATTGGCTAATGTAGCATTCTCTATAGTGCTTGCCGCAGATTTATCAGTACCGGGCTCATCAAGTACTGCTTTCTTTACCAGCGACGCAAGGGGCAGGGTTGCTTCCGGCGCGTAGCGCAATCCTAATGCAACCGAACTTCTCCGGGTTAGGATTCTTTCATATTGAACGGAAATGTTCTTTAAAGCCAGCGCGGCAACATTCAATTTTAGAATATTGGGTTTTCTCTGGCTTTCGTCCTCATCACTATAAGAAGCTGGCGCAGTATGCAGCTGGGCTGATACAGGTACAGCAAATAAAATGCTTAATAGTACGACTGTAACTTTTCTGCTCATAAACAAAAGTTTTGAGCTGCAAAGAAACTGCGAACAAAAAATTCATGAAATGGCTATTCGATTAAATACCGCTTATTTTAGATAAGGGGTAATTTTTGTCGATATGTAGCACAATTTTGCTTACGGCTCGCTGTATCACCACTTTTTTATGGGCGTTTAGCGCTCCGGTACACTTTTAATAAAATAAAAGTAAGCAGCCAAAAAGCCACCGCTACAATTATGGCAAGCAGCAGACTACCGTAAATGTATTGCTCCAGGTTTTGCCCGATTTTAGAAAGCGTAAGCTGCCTGTTCAGCGAAATGTCCACCGCCCGGCTACCCATAAAAGGCTTACCCATTTTATAGCTGAAAAAAACAATTACCGGGATCATCGGTGCAAAACTGACATGTGCCGCCAGCACAAAAAGCGCTTTGTTCAATTTAAACAAATGGGCTAAAAAAACACCTACCAGTAATTGAAATCCCCAAATAGGAATAATACCCATAAAGCCACCAAACGCCATAGCATTTGCTTTTTTAACGTCTGTTTCACCAGGCTTTAGCAGCATTTGCCTTAATTCCTGTTTCCAGTTCTTGTTTTTATAAAACTTCCTGATAAAATTACGTGGCCAGATATAAAAAAAACAGATGGTAACCAGCACGGTATTTACAATGCTGATCCGGGTAAAGTCTTTAAACGGTCTGAAATGGCTGATTCGTTCTTCTTTGGGGGGATAATACACCGTTATAGGAACGGAGCATACCTTTACGCCTGCCCATGCCAGTCTTACAATTACTTCTATTTCAAATTCGTATTTGCGGGTAAAAAACTTCATTTTACCGATGGGGCCTAAGGGATACAGCCGGTAACCCGTTTGCGTATCGGGTAACTCAATACCTGTTTCAACCTTATACCAGAAATTGCTGAACTTATTGCCAAAACTGCTTTTCCCCGGTACGTTATCTGCCGTATCCATATTACGGGCACCCATAATCAGTGCCGGCCCCTCAGCTTTAAGTTTCTCAATAAAAAGCGGCAGGTCTTTGGCAAAATGCTGCCCGTCCGAATCGATAGTGATCGCATATTCGTAACCTAAGGCTATAGCTTTTTTAAACCCGGTTCGTAATGCCATACCCTTGCCCCGGTTGGGCAGGTAGGATTCGACAGTTATACCAGGAAAACTTTCCAAAATATCAGCCGTGTTGTCAGTGGAGCCGTCGTTTACTACAATGATATGGTTGGTATACTTTAATGTATCGGAAATCACTGTAGCAATAGTAGCCGCATTGTTATAGGTTGGAATGATTACGCATACCCGCAAATCTGCGAAAGACCCGGATACCTCATCAGTTGCTATTTTTGATTCGTTGCCCACAAGGCATCAAAAATAAACTATGACGCGAAATAAATTAAAAAGTATATCTAACCGCTAAGCCTAATGTACCTATTTGGATAGGTAAAAATGCTGAAGGAGCAGAAATATAAACAGTCGGTCTCCAATCTGCTGTTACATTAATAGGTGACGTTTTAAACTTATAATCAATGCCCGCCGTACCAAATATACCGGTTCCAAATCCATTGTACCCGTTGTTTTTCGACGATATATTGAAGAAATTAAGACCGCCGCCCGCAAACCAGTGCAAATTTTCATTGGATGCGGTTTCAATTAATTCATGGTATTGGTAAGATCCTGATACACTGTAACCGGGGGAGTAACTGGTTGTTCCTCCTGTATTGGGTACTATATAGTTCTTCCCACCATAACCCAGGTTCAATTCTAATGCGCTGTGATCTGAAACAAATGTCTTATAAGACAATGCCACCACATCAAATGTTGTATGAGAAGTAAACCTCAGGCCAATTGCCTGTTTATAACCGCTTTGCGCGTTAACTAAAATTTGGCAGTACAATAAAGCAACCACCAAAACGAGTTTTTTCATCTTGATCATTATAAAGTCTTTTAAAGTAGAGAAATTTCTAAAGACTTCATTTCAAATGAGAGTATTTAGAGGGCATTATGTTATTAATGGTTTGACAAAAATAATACCGAAGTACACATAAAATGTATTGTTTCACTTTATTCGGCATAAAAAGGGTATATTCTATAAATTTGCAGACTTCTATATGAGGGTATCAATAAAATTAATAATCGGTTGTCTTATTGCTTTTGCAATAATGTCTTCTGCGGCGCATGCTCAAGCAGGCCCTGGTAAGCAGGCTTTTTATAATGCAATGGCATCCACCAGTGCTGCGGTTTGGAATAAGCAGCTGGAGGCTGTAAATACATTGACAGGAAATGACAAAAGCGCCTTCAAGGGAGCGTTGCTGATGCGAAAATCGGGTTCCCAGAAAACACCCGGGCAAAAGCTCTCTATGTTTAAGCAGGGGCATAGGTTACTGGAAGCAGCGATTAGCCAGGAAGCAAATAATCCCGAGTTTAGATTTTTGCGGTTGATGATACAGGAAAACGCCCCCAAAGTTGTTGGTTATAGTAACAACATCATTGACGATGCCCGGCTGGTAAAAGCTTCTTACAAATCTTTCCCCGAATCCGTACAAAAAGCCGTTTTATCATATAGTAAAACATCCAAAGCACTCAAGGGACTGCAATAGTAATATTTATGGGAAAGAAAATTTTAGCCGTATACTTTTCACAATCAGGACAAACAAGAGCCATTGTAGAGAGCTTTTTGCGACCAGTTGTTGCAGACGGTAATGAGGTAGAGTACCTGCAAATAAAAACGGTTCATCAGTTTCCCTTCCCGTGGTCGATACCTGCTTTCTTTGATACAGTGCCTGAATCGGTAAATGTTATCCCTACGGCTGTGGAGCCCTGGCAAACAAAGCTTGAAAGGTATGACCTGGTAATATTGGGCTGGCAACCCTGGAATCTTTCCCCCAGCATTCCTTTCAATTCTATTCTGCAGGATGAAAAATTTAAAACGCTGATTAAAGATACACCGGTAATTACCATCAGCGGGTGCCGTAATATGTGGATCAATGCGCAGGAAAAGAACAAAAAACTGTTGCAGGCAGCAGGAGCACGACTGGTAGGCAATATTGCATTGGTTGACAGGCATCTGAATCATTTAAGCTATTTTACGATATTTCATTGGCTGGGAACCGGAAGAAAAGACAGGAAATGGGGTATATTCCCCAAACCCGGTGTTTCAGAAAAAGACATTGCCGGGGCATCCAGGTTCGGGAATGTGGTAAAGGATTATTTACGTTTAAATAGCTGGCAAGGCCTTCAGCAGGACCTAAGCCAGGCAGGCGCAACACCTGTAAAATATTCGCTGATGTTTATTGAAAGAAAAGCGGGTAAGATATTCCAGAAATGGGTGGATCTGATTAATAAGTTCCCCCAAAAAAGGAAAAATATACTTGTAGCATATAAATATTATCTTGCCGTCGCGCTTTTGGTAGCGTCTCCTATTATTTTAGCTGTAGATTTAGTACTTTTCCGGCCCTTTTCGCAGAAGAAGATCAGGAGGCAAATGCAGTATTACAGGGGCATAGAGTATAGAGAACGTATCTGATGGGTTGGTTGGATGTTAATTCCTTAATACAGGTAAACGATATTAGACCAGAACGATAAAACGAGCCTGCCCGAATGGTACAGGCGGGCCTGGCAAAACGGATGATTGATGATCATCAGCCGGGCTCCTAAAAAAGGATCAAAAATTATGTCATTGAACGAAGTTTATATTAACCGTACCTCACATTATTTTCCCAATAATCCGGTGAGTAACGATGAGATGGAGGAATACCTTGGCTATATTAATGGCAAGCCATCTAAGTCGCGCAGAATTGTGTTAAGAAACAATGGTATTACCAATCGCTATTATGCGTTGGAAAAAGGTGGTAAAACCACGCATACCAATGCACAATTAACAGCGGAGGCTATCAAAGAATTATTTAAAAATGATCCTGAAGGAATCAGGAATGTTGATGTGCTTTCCTGCGGTACTTCTTCACCTGATCAGATCATGCCCTCGCATGGTGTAATGACTCATGGCTGGTTGCCTGAGCTAGGTAAGCTAGAGGTTGTATCGCCCAGCGGCGTTTGCTGCGCAGGCATGCACGCGTTTAAATATGCCTATATGGCCGTTAAAACCGGGGATGCGGATATTGCCGTGGCTACGGGATCTGAAAGGTTTTCTGCTTCCCTGGTAGCCAACCAGTTTGAAGATGAAGTACATAAACTGGAGGAGTTAGAGCAGAACCCTTATATCAGCTTTGATAAGGAATTTTTACGCTGGATGCTGTCAGATGGCGCGTCTGCTTTTTTGCTGAGCAATAAACCTAACACGGAAGGGTTGAGTCTTAAAGTGGAATGGGTAGAAGGCATTTCTTATGCCGATGATATGGAAAGCTGCATGTACTGCGGTGCAGAAAAGCTTGAAGATGGTACATTGAAGAGCTACCTGGAATTTAGCCATGAAGAGCTGAACGAAAAATCCATCATGAGCATCAAGCAGGATGTTAAGCTGCTAAGTCCCAATATTGTTCCTTTAGGAGGCAAACCATTGCCTGAGCTTTTTGAAAGAAGAGGCTTGAACCCTGATGATATTACCTGGTACTGCCCGCACATGAGCAGCAACTTCTTTAAAGATAAAATTTATGAAGAGCATATTAAGCTGGGCCATACCATTCCTTATGAAAAATGGTTTGTAAACCTGAGCTATGTTGGTAATGTAGGGGCTGCTTCGGTTTATTTTATGGTGGATGAGTTGCTGAACAGTGGAAAGCTGAAAAAAGGCGATAAGGTATTTTTGCTAGTGCCTGAAAGCTCCAGGTTTAGCTATATGTACGCTTTATTGACAGCTGTATAAGATTTATCGGATAAAAAATCATATGTGAAAGGCGGAGGAAGTAATTCTTTCGCCTTTTTTCTATGGTGGTATAAAAAATCCTCCCTGCCAGCAGCAAAGAGGATTTTGAATTAATAACAATTGATATTAATACCCGAACAGCTCTTCCAGGTTCAGCACTTTTAACGCACCGTATTTGGAAAGATCTTCCTGCTTGATATTTTTTTCGTTCCCGATAATAGTATAGCTATACTTTTTGCCTGAAAGCTCCTGGTTGTGCAAGGACTGGATGTCTTTAAAGCTCATAGCCTTTACCTGGTCGTATTTTGCTTTCCGCGGATCGCCCGTCAGGCCCTTTTTCTGATTAGCAATATAGCTGTAGATAATGCCCATTTTTTCAACGCGGTCGGTTTCCAGGTCTTTCAACAGGCTGCCCTTGGCCTGCTCAAAAGCATTAGCCCTGTCAGGCAATACATTGATCAACTCGTTCATTGCGGTTACGGCTTCGGGCAATTTATCTGCCTGGCTGCCTACATATCCAATAAAGGAGAAAGGATCTGTTTTCTTGGCAGGTGTACCCACAAATGCATAGGTGGAGTAAGCCAGCGCCTTTGATTCCCGGATGGTTTGAAAAACCAGGGAGCCCATACCGCCGCCAAAATAATTATTAAACACGTCTACCACGGCTTCTTTTTTAAAGTCATATGGCGCCAGGTTCCTGGCCCAGCTCATTTCTGCCTGCACCATATCATAGTGGCTAAAGAATACTTTGTTTTCGTCCTGCACGGCTCTTGTAAATTTCTCTGCTGCTGGTATTGCGGTCCAGCTCGCTGGTGTTTTATGCACTTTTTTAACCGCTGCACTCAAAGCCGCAGGGCTCAGCGGACCATAGTAAAGCACCTGGTGCTTAAACGAAGGCATACTGTGAATGATCGCTACCAGCTCCTCAGCAGTTATTGCATTCAATTCTGCATCGCTTAAATTATAGTTGAACGGATTTTTTGATCCGTAAGTAGCCTGGTTAACCAGCCCCTGCATAATAGCGCCTTTGTTGGCTTTCGCATTAGCACGTGCTTTCTGCATCCGGTTCTTCAATCCTTCCAGCGCAGCAGCGTCGGGTTTGCAGTTGCGTAATAAATGCTCTAACAATTCCAGCGCCTGCGAAAAATTCTCGTTCAAACCGTTTAATGAAATACTGCTCTCTTCGTTGCCCGCGCTGGCAGAAAAGCTGGCTGCTAACTGGTAAAATGCCTTGCTGATCTCTTCTGAAGAATACTTGTCAGTTCCGAGGTATTGCAGGTATTCAAGGGCAAAAGGCAGCTTTTTATTATTCCATTTACCCATTTCATACCTGAAGTTCAAATTGAACAGGCCATTTTGTTTATTGGCAACCTGCATCACTTCAGCATTATCTATTTTGCCCTTCTGAATAGCTGTATTGTAATCCAGCCAAACCGGCTTAATGGCCGCCAATGGCATAGCATTGATGTTTTTTACAAAAGGCGACTCCTTGCCCGCATTGGTTTCAACGGGTGTAATAGCAGGCTTTTCAACCTTTGTAATGCTTTTATCTTCTCCTTTTCTTTTATAAACAACCGTGTAGTTATTGTCTTTAAAGAACTGGTTGGCGAACGCCAGTACTTCGGCCTTCGTTACATTACCCATAGCATCCAGGAACGCTACATCCTCCTGCCAGGTTGCAGCCTTTGTTTTAATGAAATTGTCTACCATGGTATTGACACGCACGGTATTATTATCCTGGGAGCTCAGCTTGGATAATTTATAATTAGCGGCAATGGCCTTAATGAGCTTATCATCAAAATTGCCTTTCTTTAATTCTTCAATCTGGCCTAATAAGAGCGCTTTTACGTCATCAAGGGTTTGCCCCTGCTTGGGAGAGGCTTTTAACTCGAAGATGCCATAGTCCTTATATTGAGAAAGCGTGGAGCCCGCCGAAAGCACTTTTTGCTGCTTATTCAGGTTGAGGTCTAATAAACCGGCTTTACCATTGGCAAAAATACCGTCTATCACATTCAGCATCAGCTTGTCCTTAGACGTTTCGGCCCCGCTTCTGAACGCGATTGTAATATTTTCTGCGCTGGGCCCGTATACCTCCGATATGATCGGGCTGGTAATAGGCTGTTCAGGAGCCGGGTTATATTCTGCTACAGCCTTAGGCTTCATATAGCTAAAAGCGGCGTCAATCTTTTTTACCAGAACATCCGGATCAAAATCACCTGCCATGATCACAGCCATATTATTAGGCACATAGTACTTGTGGTAATAATCCCTGATTGCTGTAAGCGATGGATTTTTTAAATGTTCGATGGTACCGATGGTTGTTTGCTGACCGTAATTATGCGTAGGGAACAGGTTGCGATAGGTGGTTTCCAGCACTTTCCAGCCGTCGTTATCCATAGAACGGTTCTTTTCCTCATACACGGCTTCCAGCTCGGTATGGAAAATACGCAAAATAGGGTTGCGGAATCTTTCTGCCTGCACTGCCAGGAATTTGTCAACGGCATTAGAAGGAATATCTTCCTCGTACACCGTTTCTTCCACCCAGGTATGGGCGTTGGTTGATTGCGCTCCCATTGCCGTCATCATCTTATCATATTCGTTGGCAATAGAATATTGGGAAGCACGCCCCGAAACCGCATCAATCTGCTTATAGATTTCTTTCCTTTTTTCAGGGTCGGTAGTTTTACCATACACTTCATAAAGCGCATCAATAGAATCGAGCTTGGGTTTTTCTTTCGCCCAGTCAAGACTACCATACTTGTCAGTTCCCTTA
Organism: Niabella sp.; assembly: GCA_039593785.1. Taxonomy (GTDB): domain Bacteria; phylum Bacteroidota; class Bacteroidia; order Chitinophagales; family Chitinophagaceae; genus Niabella. The sequence goes on from JBCNOR010000063.1 coordinate 8,921, forward strand.
AAAAGCAGGTGCTCCAGGTAGTGAGCCAGGCCGGTGTGATCTTTAGGATCGGTATTGCTGCCGGCCCTTACTGCCAGGCGGTAAGCAATGCGCGGCTCTTTCTTATTGGGACTTAACATAACGGTAAGCCCGTTCGAAAGCGTATAAATACGCACGCCCATTGGGTCGCCCGACACATACTTATAGGAGTAACCGTTTGCAGATTTGGTTTCTTTCCACTGGTAGTTGTTTTGGAGCTTTGCTGTCTGGCATAACACACCACCCAGTAAAAGCGTTAAAAATAGTTTCTTCATTAAAATGAATATTGATTAGAATAATATGTGATGTTAAATTTAATGATTATAGCTTTCTGTGTGCCTATTAATAGGATGAAAAGACAAAACAATAGATGGATGGCATTTAAACAGGTTTTTTTACTTTCGTGGCAGCATGGATGCAGTACTTATAGAAAATCTTTCTTTCAGATACAAAGACCAATCATCACTGATTGAGGCGTTGAGCCTGCAAATAGAACAGGGCGAGCGGTTTGGCATTTTTGGTCCCAACGGTGCCGGAAAAACCACATTAATGAGCCTGGTTACGGGCTTGCTTCCCTATAAGGAAGGAAGCATCAAAATATGGGGAAAGGAAATAGGTTCCCAAAAAGAAGAAGTAAAAAAAATGATCGGGTTGGTACCACAGGACTTCTCTTTTTATGAGGATCTGAGTCCGGAAGAAAATATGGAATTTTTTGGCGCCTGGTATGGTTTGAATAAAACGGCTACCCGCCAAAAAACTAAAGAATTGCTGCAGGTAATGGGCTTAACGGCCGTAGCCAATAAACCGGTTAAAACTTTTTCGGGGGGAATGAAAAGAAGGGTGAACCTGGCCATCGGCGTTATGCACAACCCCAAAATATTGTTTTTAGATGAGCCTACAGTAGGAGTAGACGTACAATCAAGAAATGCTATTATTGATTTTCTAAAAGAAATCAACAAAGCAGGCACAACATTAGTGTACACTTCGCACCAGTTAAACGAGGCTGAAGACCTGTGTAATACGGTTGCCCTTTTCGACCAGGGGGCTGTTATTGTAAAAGATAGCTTAACCAACTTACTGCTACAACACCGGCAAGACGGGCTGGAAGGATTATTTCTGGAGTTAACAGGCCGCTCTTACCGGGATTAATTTTTTAAATAATTTTTAATAAACGGGGTTTTGGCAAAAAATTTGTTGTAACTATATTTGAATTTTAATCACTGAAAAATAACATTTTATGAATAAACTACTTACAGGTTTTGCCCTTGGACTGATAGTGGGCGTTTTATACGCTCCGGATAAAGGAACTTACACACGCAGAAGAATTAGTGATAAAGGCAATGACCTGAAAAATCAATTTGCAGATTTTATTGATAGTGTTGCGGGCAAGTTTGAGCATACTGCAGATGAAATTGAAGACTACGCAAATATGAAAACCGAGAATATTCGCTCTGAAGCTATTTAAGCAAGAACTTAACTATTAAACCTTATATAAGTTAATGATAGCCGCCCGCCAGGGCGGTTATTTTTTTAATACAACCTATACATTTTACCCGGCATACTTTGAATTACATTTTTCATTTCCAGATTTAAGATACTTACCGCAACCATACTGCTATTCAGGCCACACTGCTGGTTAATATCATCAATACTAACCATTCCTTTTTCATTGAGCAATCCAACAATTACTTTTTCTTCCGGTGTAAGGCTGATAAATAACTCCTTTGCAGCAGGCCTGCCTGGCTTGCGGGTACTGGCCCAACCCATCGTTTCTAATAATTGCGAGGCATCAGTTAATAATATGGCTTTGTTATTTTTTATAAGATGGTTAGAGCCGCTGCTTTTTTTGTCTGTTAGCTTACCCGGTATTGCAAATACATCTTTATTATAGCCATTGGCCAGCTCAGCAGTGATCATACTACCACCCTTGATATCTGTTTCTATCACAATCGTCGCATCGGCCATACCTGCCACAATGCGGTTGCGACTGGGAAAATTATGCCGGTCTGGTAAAGCGGTATGCCTGAACTCGGTAAGCAATCCCCCTTGTTTTATCATCTCCTTTGCCATTTCCTTATGGCTGTTGGGATAGATTTTGTTTAACCCATGTGCCAGCACGCCTACTGTTGGCATTTCATTTTTTAAACAAGCCTTATGCGCAATTGAATCTATACCGTAGGCCAGGCCACTCACTACCAGCACATTTTCGCCCGCCAGGGATGTTACCAGCGTTTCAGTAACAGCTTTCCCATAATCGGTATGAGTGCGGCTACCGACTATTGAAATGATTTTTGATTGGTTCAGGTTGGCATTGCCCCGGTAATACAGCAATATGGGTGCATCATAGCAGTTCAATAATCTTTTGGGATAAGCGTCATCCTTTATAAAAAGCGGCTGTATTTTATATTTTTCAATAAAGGCCAGCTCATTTTCTGCTTCGGCGAAGTTGTTAAAGCCCTTAATACTCCTGATCCTTATTTCTCCCAGGCCCTCTATTTTTTCAAGTAATCGCCTGGGTGCCTTAAAGATATCTTCAGGTTCAAACTGTTCAAGGAGAGCCCGGCTTTGAACACAGCCAATGTTGGGAATAAGCGTAAGTGCTACCTGGTATAATAGTGCGTTGTTCATAGTGATTTAGCATATTAAACTTACGTAAAATATTTCATATATCACACCAAACCAAGCTGTTTACCCGTTTCGCTAACCGTAAAATGCTTTGATAAATAACCAGACAGCAGGAGCAGCAAATAATACAGAATCAAACCTATCTAAAAAACCACCATGGCCCGGCATAATGCGACCGCTGTCTTTTACACCGGCCATCCGCTTTAATTTTGATTCAAACAGGTCTCCGAATGTTCCGGAAATTGCAGTGATAGCACTAATGACTCCTCCGATAATCGCAAACGGCCATATTATTGTATGAAAAAAGATGAGAGAAAATAGCAGCCATGTTAATGCAGCGCTCAGTATGATGCCACTAATGGTTCCCTCCCAGGTTTTTTTAGGTGATATTTTGCTCAAGGGGGTTTTACCTATTACAGAACCTGCCAGGTAGGCCATGGTATCGTTGATCCATACACTGCCTATAACGAACAGAACCAGGTGCTTCGCTGCTATTACATAAAAGGTATCATGCAAATGAATATCGTATGTATCTGGGATTGAAAAACTTTGTAGCATCCCTAATGGTACAGCCGTATATAATAAACCACCCAATTGCCATATCATCACTTTTTTTGAAATGATCTTTGTTTTAAAAATACCCACCAACAACAAAATAAAGCCGGCAATTAAAAAGGGAAGGCTGAAATTTTCCCGGACGCTGTAATCACCCACCTGCAAAGAACCCGCGCCAATCAGCAGTAGTATATGATAACCGATCAGGGCGGTGCCTGATTTTATATAGGGGTGAACAGGCCTCCCGGTTATTTTTTCAACCAGCCTGGCATACTCCCAGGAACACCCGAAATAGATCAGGGAAATCAGCAGGAACAGGCTCCATTGATTAAACAATAACCCAAACATCATTACCGCTACAAATATCAATGCGGTAAAAGCACGTGTCCAAAAGGTTGACCAGTTAAACGCCATCAGTTGCAGTTAGTGAGGTTTTGGTATTCTTTCTGTATTGTATAAAAAGGAAAACAATAACGGGTATCGCCAGGAAGCCCAGGTAGCTACCTTCTTTATCGCTTAATACAGCCTGCATTGATTTCCCGCCCAATCGGGCCGCATACATTACCAATACCGCTGTGGCATTATTAATAAAATGGGCTAAAATACTGAGCCACAACCGGCCGCTGTACTGGTACAATAATCCCAGGATGATGCCCAATGCCAGCCTCGATAGAAAGCCATAGGCTGAAAAATGTACGGCGCTGAAAATTACGCTTACCACAATCACACTCACCCAAAGCTTTCCAGTGTTGCGGTATAAATAATTCTGTAATCCGCCCCTGAAAAAAGCCTCTTCACAAATTGCAGGAACCAACGCCAGCACCACTATAGAAATAAGCAGTTCGGGGATGGAATCTAGGTTAATAAT
>JBCNOR010000630.1:0-3046 GCA_039593785.1 Niabella sp.
GCCAGCCGATCACATCCTCGACCACGCCCGACTTGCCCTGGCCGACACCAACGATGCGGTCACCCGGCTTCAGGGTGCCATCCATGTATTATTTTCATTTTATTATTTAAACTATTTGTAGCTGTAACTAAAGGATGGTAAAAGACGATAGCATTTATTGATTTACCAGGAAATGAACAATCCTGGCTGCATTGCCTTTGGATGCCGTATGGTTGGACGCCATTACCCTGATTTGTAGCCGGTGCCTGCCTTTTGATAACCCGTCACCTAATAAAATGTACCAGGGCAAATGCAAACCTTTACTCCATTGCGTATAGAGATCGACAGTTTTAGTTTCCTTTCCATCTATAGTATATTGAATAGCCCCCGCATCGGGACCCGAAAGAACAGCTATGCCGATTGCCGTACCATTAAATGGTAGTTCCAGGGTTGCTCCCAAAGTTGTAGCTTCTATCACAGGTACCTGTACAAATCCGGGTCTTGTGGGTATACCGTCTGCAGGCTCCCACGATTTGCTGATAGTAAAACCATTTCTTTTTGTTGCTGCAGATACCGGCAGATAGCTTCCCTGGTTATAATTTTTTTTATCCAGGGGAGCCGGTATTTCAGCTTTAACCAGCTGGTTGGGGGAGCCTTGAAGCGCCCTTTTTAACAAGGTTTGAATAGAATGTGCGTATAGCGCCTGGCCGTAGGGTGATGGATGTAAATCCTTAAAATCATCCTGCCAGTTTAGTTCTTTGTTATGGATACGTTGATAAACTTCCGAAGCCAGGTTAATAAAAGGTAGCCGGTAGTGGTTGGCCAGGTCCTGGTGCAGCTGTATTTCAGCCGGCGTTTGGTGTGCACTGTAAGCCGCTATTTTGAATTCATCGGCAAAGCCCATCAGCACGATGTTCATATAAGGATTATCAGCCAATGCATGGCGGATAATTCCTTCCAGTGCCCGTTGTTGTACTGCTGCGGGCGTCCCGTTTACAAGGTCATTTACAGCAGACTCAACAAACAGCAGGTCTATACGTCCCTTGCTCAATACATCATTTTGCAGGCGGAAGGCATGAGGCAAACTTCCCAGCGAGGGTATGCCTGCATTAATGAACCGGAAACGGGCCTGGGGGTAATGCTCTGTAAGAAACCTGCAAACTATATTACGCCAACCCTTCCTATTAGTAATAGAACCGCCTAAAAAGGCAACTGTTATGGAATCTTTTTGATGAATGCGATAAGCCAGGTTATTAAGGCCCTTATTAAAAGAAATAAATTGCTCCGCTGGAAGTATAGCTTGAACAGGAACCGTATTGCTGATAATGAAGTTGGCCAGTGCTTCAGGGTTTTCAATAGGAAAGTGGTGCCCCTGCAGGCTTTGCGCTCCTTTGGTCATGGGTACTATTGTAGCAGGCCCTCCGGCCTTAATATAGTTCTGTACAAGCGCAAAGGTATTTTCTTCATTAGGAACCACACTATCATTTAAACCTATTACATGTAAAATGGGTACTTTACAGGCCGCCAGCGTTTCAAGGTTATCTTTGGGTTGATCATTATACTGTACGGCTTCGGTATCAGAAAACCCATATACTTTCAATAATTTTTCCCAGTCTGCTGCTGAACCGGTACCCCGGCCTTTACCTCCCGGCCAGCTGGTAAAATCGCAAACGGGAGCTTCCGCATAGATGCAGCTCACTTTGGATGGATTTCTTTTAGCCCAGGCGTATGCGTATAACCCTCCACGACTTACTGCTTCAAGGGCAGGCTTTGCAGCAAATTGCTTTATCTTAACAAGATAATCATACAAGGCATCCCATACACTCATTGCAGACGCATGCCCGAATAAATCATTTGCCTTTATATAAGCTATCGCAATTCCCCGCTCCAGTAAAATGCTGTCCATTTCGGTATGCCAGTCAGGAAAATAAGCACGCCATACCCAGGGCTTTCCTGCCAAAGGTTTTGCCGGTTCTATGTACCAGCCTTCCGCACCATTAAGTGTAAACTGGATTTTTTTGAAATGTTTCCACTGGGTTTTCAGTTCATTGGAAATATGCTGGGTCTTACCCTGGCTAAACCAAAGAAGGCAGGCAAATAATAGCAGTAAGGATAGTATCTCTGTTCTTTTTTTCAGGCCCTGATCGTTTAACCAGCTAAAATAGGAAAATGTTTTTTTTAGCGCTCAGCGGATTTAGCCAATTACTAAGCTGTATATACTTTGTAACAATGGTGTGGGCCGGTGGGCCCTATTTACCTGTTGATTTCCGTTATTTCAATAATGTTGCTGGTTAATGATTGAAGTTTTCCTGCTGCCAGGTTAATGCCTACTTCCATTAGGTAGGCCCCTGAAAATATCTTATTGTTATCGGGCACCACAGAAGGCGTATCCCGCGGCAGATTGATTTCACGAATCCGGTAATTTTTGGAGGGTGTCAAACCTTCGAGCAGCACTTTCGAAAAGCTGTCTTTTTTTCTGAGGTTTAAATGATAGTTAAAAAGTACCGCCCGGCTTTTGGAGCTGTTCACATACATCAGAACTGCCCTATTTTGATCATAGGGAGAGATCAGGCGATAAAGGTCTCCTTTCCATATAATATCGCTGATGCCCGAATAGGTTTTAACTGCATTTTTGCTGAACTCAAGTTCTTTTTCGGTAAAGTTGTTCACGCGGATATCATATCCCATTTTGCCCATCATAGCCACATCCGTTCTGAATTTCAGAGATTGCCTGCCCATGCTGGTGACATGTGCGGAGATGGTATTGGAAGGGAAGAAATAGGAATACCCCCATTGTATAAAAATTCTTTCCAGCGCGTCAGTATTGTCGCTGGGCCAGAATTCTGTAAAATATTCAAGTGCTTTATAATCGGTACGGCCGCCACCGCCTGCACATAGCATAATGGGTAAATGCGGGTACTTTTTTCTGATGCGTTCCATTACATGATAGAAACCTTTTGTATAGCTAGGGGTTAAAGAAGGGGTTGGCATCCTTAGCCGACCAGATTATGTGCTCTACTCTCTGATGCAGTCAGAAAAGATAAAACCGGTAGCAATTTTCCTGGAT
>JBCNOR010000631.1:0-3039 GCA_039593785.1 Niabella sp.
GTTGCCGGTGCCAATTTTAAAAAACCATTTCGCAAATCATAAGTTTATACTCCCTGTTAACTTATAAACTAATCAACTCTTAAACCATATAAAAATATGTCGTTAGAACAAACTATTAATGCAGATATTAAAACTGCTATGTTGGCCCAGGATGCCAACGCGTTAACGAGTCTTCGTGCGGTGAAGGCGGCTATTCTTTTAGCTAAAACTGCAGAAGGTGCAAAAGATGAATTAAGCGCTGATGACGAAATTAAGATCGTTCAAAAGCTGGTGAAACAACGCAAGGATTCACTCGAAATTTTTGAACAGCAAAATCGCGCAGACCTGGCTGAAAAAGAGCGCCAGGAAATTGCGGTTATTGAAAAATATTTACCCGCACAACTTTCGCCGGAAGAGTTAAAAGCAGCGCTTCAGCAAATTATTGCCGAAACCGGTGCTTCTTCTCCTGCTGATATGGGTAAGGTAATGGGTGCTGCCAGCAAGGCATTGTCCGGCAAAGCGGAAGGGAAAGCCATCTCAACCATGGTAAAAGAATTACTGGCGTCTTAATATTAAAGGAGCGCGATAGGATATTGGGCTGCTTACTCCTGAGGGGTGAGCAGCTTTTTTATTGGGGATAATGTTTTTTTATTAAAAAATAATAGGGGGCAAAATGGTGGTGAACAAAATCATCTTTCCCGTCATCTTTGAACTGTTTGTCATAAGCGGCGTCCGGTATTAGTACAACCGGGCTTCCGGCTCTCATGTAGTTATTGGATGCAGCATAAACAGGTTGTTTAAATTGAGGTAAAGCCTTTTTGATAGCCATTTTATAAATTGTCTTACCCAGGTATTTGGTATACATTTCCTGGGCCTTTCGCGGTTTGCGGTTCACTCTTCCGTATAAAATACCGCCAATCAATCGTACGCCGAATTTTTGCTTTTTTAGCAGCGCTTTGGTTTTGATCAACGGGTTGGGCAGGCTCATGTCCTGGATGCGCTGAATCGTATAAGGGGACTCCGGTACCCAGTCTTTGCGATTAACAATGGTAAAGCCCCATCCGTCGCGGGTTATATTTTCATAGTCGTAGGCATAATACATATTGCCGGGCTTGGGAGCAGCGCTGCAATAGGTTTTAAATTGAATGTCTTTGGGTAGCTTGCCATCCTGCTGCAAATAATGCAGGTAGGAGCGTAATAAGAATGCGATGGCCGCCCCCTGGCTATGACCGAATATGTAAATATCACGTACGCCTTTTTGGTAAAGGCCCTGTATTTTTTCTATGATATCAGGCGCCATAGATGCCAGCGATACCGTCCAGCCTACATGCACCGTTGCCTGCTCATCTGATGAAAGCTTATACCGGAATTCAGTTGAGTCGTTCAGGTGAAGGTTGCCTGTTGCCGGTATCATAGCTGCATAAAAATTAGCCAGCCAGCTTATTTTATCTCCAATTGTTCCTCTTATTGATATCGCGGCGGTATTATCCTCTCTCAAATAAAGCGACCATTGGTTCTTTAAGCCTACTTCGGGCGAACGGTATAGTCTGCTATATGGATCTTTAGTGGTTTTACGCAGGGTACTGTCAGGAATGCTGCTTCCAAAATAAAAAAGGGAGAACAGCGAGATGTACTCGTTTACATCAAAGCCTGGTTTTAATCTGGTTTGGGCCTGCAACGAATAGCTACCGGACAAAAACAAAGCGACAGTGAGGCAAAAGGAAGTTAGTAAGCTTTTCAATTGGATTTTTTTAGGAGGTGGCAGATTTCCGGTTTTTGCAAATTGCAGAGATCAGCGTTATAAAAAAGCCAGCGACTTAAATCGCTGGCTTTTGAAGAAGTATTGTTAAAGCGTTTTCAGCACATCATTCATGGCTCTTACCGCGTCGGCGCTTTTGTTAAAAGCAGCCTGTTCTTCATCGCTTAATTTAAAATCAAGAATTTGTTCCCATCCGTTTCTACCAATCGTAACAGGTACTACCAATGAGATATCGCTTTGTCCGTATTCTCCCTCCAGGAAAACACCGCTTGAAATCAGCTTTTTTTCATCGCGCAAAATGCTCTCCACCATAGCCGCGGTTCCTGCACCCGGCGCATACCAGGCAGATGTACCGATCAGCTTGGTCAATGTAGCGCCCCCAACCATGGTATCTGCTACAATTTTCTGCTGCTGCTCTTCACTTAAAAAATTGGTTACGGGAGTGCTGCCCCAGGTAGCATGTTTGATTAAAGGGATCATAGTAGTATCGCCATGACCGCCAATTACCACTGCATTCAGGTCAGCCGGAGAACATTTAAGCTCCTGGCTCAGGTAGTAACGAAAGCGGGCGGAATCCAATGCGCCGCCCATACCAATCACTTTATTTTTGGGTAAGCCCGAAGTAGTATAAGTGAGGTAGTTCATTGTGTCCATTGGGTTAGACACTACGATGATAATAGTATCAGGAGAATGTTTTAGAATGTTTTCAGTAACACTTTTTACAATGCCCGCGTTTACACCAATCAGCTCTTCCCTGGTCATGCCTGGCTTACGGGGTAAACCTGATGTAATTACTACTACGTCTGAATTTTCTGTAGCTACATAATCATTGGTAACGCCTTTGATTTTTGTATCGAAGCCCAGCAAGGCAGCCGTCTGCATCATGTCAATCGACTTTCCTTCGGCAACACCTTCCTTTATATCTAATAAAACAAGTTCTGAAGCCAGTTCTTTACGGGCGATATTGTCGGCACAGGTAGCTCCTACTGCACCAGCTCCAACTACGGTTACTTTCATTTGCATTGTATTTTAAAGATGATCAATCGGTTACTTGCAAACGTACATTAAATTTTCCATCTATAAAACCTGTCTGCCCTGCAGGCGGACTACTCATTAGGATGAATGAAAAAATAACAGAAGTTCCCGGAGACAAAAGTAAAACCCGTAAATATTACCTGAAGAGAGGTTCATTTGGTACGTACCAAACCAACCAGTTCTTTCAACTTTCAATATTATCTTTGATCAATAATTGATCAGTATGGAAAATCAGAAAGGGGGCTTTTTAGCGGGTTAAAAAAAAT
>JBCNOR010000632.1:0-3034 GCA_039593785.1 Niabella sp.
TGATCGAAAAACAGCCGAGCATGGCTCGGCTCTACAGGAGTGCCGCGATGCGAAGGCTGTTGCTGTTGTTGCTGCTGTCGTGCACCACCGCGCAGGCGGCGCCGGTGTACCAAAATAACGATACGGGCCTCTTTAGCTTTGAATTTATTTTTAGAACGGCTGCGTCTGCGTTTTAAAGTAATGGCAAACCCCGAGTAAATAAAGAACAGGATATAGGCAGATGCCAGCGCGAGTAGCAGCGACCAGATAGTGCCCGACCGGCCTGTATGCCAGCGCAGGCTGAAATTAGCGAGTTGGTAAGTTTTGGTGTACTCCTGTTGGGCGAGTATATCTCCGGTAAATTGGTTGATGCATAGTTCGCGGTCTTTTAGCTGAACATTGTAATAGTCCTCCGGGAAATCGGAGAAAGGGTATTGTAATTTTTGGAGGCGGGCAAGTCGGGTTTCGCGAAGAATAGGGAAATTAGCCGGTTCTTTTAAAGGCGCTTCTTTGATCTTTGTTTCATCAATCAGGGCACTGGCTTTACCCGGCGATGGCATAAACCGGTAAACAGCCATATAGGTTCCGGTGAGTGCAATAGCCAGGATAAAAAATAGTGATAACCTGCCAAATACTACATGATAGTATTGGGCAAAGCCGGTTTTTTCTACGTTGGAGAAGAAATTTTTCCAGCCGTTCTGTCTTTGCACCACGAGGGCGATACCCGACACTGCAATCAGGATGAGCAGGAAGGCGGTTACACCCATTAGTACTCTTCCGGTTTCGTGTATGAACAGCGAGCGGTGTAAAGTGGTCATCCACTGGAATAGCGGCCGTTTTTGAGTGGGGATACCTAATACCTTACCCGTTGCAGGGTCTACATATACCTGTTTATCGCTGCCCTCTTCAGCGGCATATTTAATCAAAACAAAATAGTGATCATCTACCGAGATCTCCTGTATACCGGGAAATTTTTCCTTTAATAAAGGTACGGTTTGGGCTAAAGTGAGCGTATCAAAACCAGCTGCTTTATAGTCGCGCGATTTTTCAATAACCGGTTCAAATGCTAAAAAGATACCTGTTGCAGATGCAACTGTCAGTAATAAAAAAGAAGATATAGCCAGTGTTAAATGGCTATATCTCCAGATTGAAATGATCATCGTTATTTATGAATGGTTGACTAGTTAATTTGTTGACTTGTTAACCAGTAAACCAGTCAACTTTTTTTTCCCAACCTTTAACTACCACTAAACCTCACATACCTGATATAACCTTTACCATCCGTTTTTGCCGCCAGGCCTGCGGTAGTCAAAGGCACTTCTGCATCTTTGGTGTGATATTGCTTTTCTTCAACAGCAGTTTCAAAACGTAGGGTATAACCAGCATTCAACTTCTTGCTGTCAATTGAAAGCGTCACTACTGCACGGTCACCGCCTCCTATAGAAGCACCGGTTACGGCACTTATTTTTTCTTTGCTTTTGGCCTGGAACTTATACCATTCTTTCAGGGTATTAAACCATTGCTTATCCGGGCCCATTACCCTAAGCGTTTTCTCGTACTCACCTTTAGGGTTGATTAATGATATAATGACGTAAGCTTTTTCGCCCTGGTAGCTGTTCATCTGTATCATGCATTTGTAGTTACTGGTTTGCGCCCTTCCTGCATAACTAATGAAAAATAAACCAATAGCTACTACACTTTTTATAAATAATTTCATGTTGATGTTTTATTGTAAGAAGGTAATAGAGACATTGTTGTTTTTTAGAAACTCATTTTCCTTCGCCAGATCATAAGCTGTTTCATCAAACCCTGTTTTCAGGTCTTTTTTTACACCTAATGCGATTAATGATTTTAAGATCTGGTCGTCTTTGGCAATTAAGGCCGCCTTATGTAATGCTGTGGCTCCTTCTTTGTCCTGTGCATTAATATCAGCACCAAGCTCCGCTGCTTTTTTGATCAGGGCCGCATTTTCTTTGGCTACTGCCAGGTGCAACAGTGAACTGCCATCACCCTGCGGAGCTGTTATATCAAGGCCTTTGCTTTTTAACATAACGAGCTTCTCAGCAAAGTCATCACCCTGTGGTTGTGACTGGCCACCGCCCATTGGGCTGCCAGGCCTGCCTTCCCTGAAAGAGTTGAACCAGTGATACGCCAGGTTATGGCCATCTTTATCTACCACTTTAACATCAGCGCCTTTTTGCAGCAGCAAATTCACTATTTCTGCTGATCCGTTAGCAACGGCCTTAGTTAATGCAGATTCGCCTTTATCGTTTACGGTATTGATATTAGTTGTTTTAGCAAGAAGGGTGGTGATCAGCGCTGCATCTCTGCCACCTGCTGCATTAATCAGCACGGTATTGCCTTCATTGTCTTTTTTGTTGATATCAACACCTTTGACCAGGAAATAGTCAATCAGCTCTTTATTAGGACGGCGTACCAGGTTGTGTAAAATGGTAGCGCCATCTTTAGGATTGATAGCTTTGGGATCCAGCTTTAATTGTTCCACCAGATACTGATAAACATCGATACCGTTTTGAGACATTCTTGAACCCTGTGTAGCAAAGAACAATGCACGGTTAGTAGGCTTAAGACCCTTCGCCATCAGCTTTTCCATAATGTCGCGGTTACCCAGCCTGGCTGCATAATCAACAGCGGTGCTGCCATATTCGTCTTTATCGTTAAAGGACAGTCCTTTTTTTACCAGGTAATCAGACAGGCTTAAATCTTTGTCATTCGCAACACCCATTAATAATAAGGTGGCGCCATCATCATATCTTTTCTTAGGGTCTACTCCGGCTTTAAATAAGGCTTCTAATACAGGGATGTTCTTACTTCCTCCGGTAAGCGCATTAGCAACAACCGAAGTGCCATGGCTATCGTTGAGATGTACATCTGAGCCTTTTTCGATCAGGTAGTTGATCAGGTCTATATTGCCCCTGGATGCCGCCCAATGTAAATAAGAAGCACTATGGTGTGTTTTTTTCTTGACGCCATTGCCTTCCTGCTCCACCATGAATTTAATGGTTTCCAGGGGCGCTTCATTTAAGGCAGGGTG
>JBCNOR010000633.1:0-3027 GCA_039593785.1 Niabella sp.
CTGCCGGTTTTCTTACTTTAACAGTAAAGTCATCATTATGCAGGGGATCGGTTTCTGCGGCCGGGGCAGGATAAACTGTTAGTTGCTGGGCGCCTGCGAACGAAACCATTACTAACCATGCCACCATGGTTATACTTGTCTTTAAGCTGATCAATGCCATTTTAAGATCCTTCTTTGTTTGTAACTAATAAGCATATTACATCATTAAAGCCGGTAACTATTACAGGTTCACTTTTCCTGCCGTATTAACTTCTTTTCCAGCTCTTCCAGCGAAACACCTTTGGTTTCGGGTACTTTAACCAGCACCCACAACAATTGCAACACCATCATCAATGCAAAAAACAAAAAGATGGGCCAGGGGTTATCTTTAAAGATGCCATCATCCGCATCTAAAAAAACCGGGGTAACCAATGTAATTACTGCCGCAAATACCCAATGCACACTGGCACCAAAAGCCTGCCCCGCCGCCCGCACTCTTGTAGGAAAGATCTCTGAAATAAACACCCATATCACAGCCCCCTGCCCGATGGCATGTGCGGCAATAAACAGCATCAGGAAAATTAACGTAAAATGGGCGCCGGCTCCCGAATAAAAAGCCCAGGCAACCATAACCAGGCTTAGAATATAGCCCAGGGAACCGGCTATTAAAAGCGTTTTACGGCCGGCTCTGTCAATAAAGTACAATCCCATAAAAGTAAAAATGAGATTCGTTAAACCAATGAGAATAGAATTGCCCAAAGAATCTTTGGAGGCTAAACCGGCATGTTCGAGTATCTCGGGCGCGTAGTACAGTATAAAGTTAATCCCGCTCCACTGGTTGAAAAAAGCTATGAAAAATGCCAGCCATAAAACGACCCGGTACCTGGACGAAAAAATGCCCACTGTAGCTACCTGTCCGACCTTCTTCTTTTCGGCTTCGTTAATTTCTTTAATTTCCCTGTCGGGGTCTGCCACACCCAGGCGAAGCATTACCATTTTGGCAGCCTCTGTGTTATTTTTTACTGACAACAGCCAACGTGGACTTTCGGGGATACTAAAAACCATCAATGTATAAATCAAAGATGGCATGGCCATTACGCCCAGCATCCAGCGCCAGTCGTTGTTGCCACCTACGCCCTGCAGGAAATAATTAGACAGGAATGCGATCAATATTCCAAACACAATATTAAACTGGTACATAGCTCCTAATCGTCCTCTTGTTTTGGGCGTCGAGATTTCCGATATATAGGTAGGAGCAGCAACGGAAGAAACGCCAATACCCAGTCCTCCAATAAAACGAAAAAAGGAAAACGTATAGGGATCTTGTGCCAGTGCCGAACCGATTGCTGAAACGCTAAACAATATGCCAATCCATAACAACACTTTTTTCCGGCCATATTTTTGTGTGGGTATACCGCCCAGCAAAGCCCCTGCTACTGTTCCCCATAAAGCCATCGACATAATAAAGAAACCATGAAACCAGGGCGATGTATGCCATAGCTCTTTAATGGGTAAATTAGCACCGGAAATAACAACGGTATCGAATCCGAAAATAAAACCTGCCAACGCTGCAATCAGCGAGATACCTAAAAGATTCTTGCCTCCCTTTGTCGACGTACTCAAACGATCACTTGTCGTTATCTGCATAATTATTGGATTAGTATTTATATATTTCACAATGGCTTTAACCAGATGGCCTGCCCGCCCGAAGCTTTCAGTTTATCCTGTAAAATTGTTTTAGAAGTTACCGTTACTTTCCTGATCCCAACTTTTGTTTTAGTAGCGGCTTTATCATCATCACTATAGATGGTTGCCTGGTATTTCTTGCCTGCAGGCAGAAAGTCAAAATTCACCCTCACGGTTCGGGGGCTTGTGTTATTCAAGGTTCCCACAAACCATTCCTCTCCGCTCCTTCTTGCTACGGTTATAAATTCCCCAACAGCTCCGTCCAGCGCCTTCGTATCATCCCAAACGGTTTTTACCTTATCAAAAAATTCAATTTCCGGCTCACCCGTGTACATTTTCGGATTATCGTACCAATATAAAAACTGCAGCGGGCTATAGTACACCGCGGCCATGGCCAGTTGATGTGCATGAGTGGTTTTGATACGATTATTGTAATAACAGATCGTGTAGTCTGCTGCTCCGGCAAGAAATCTTGTAAATGGTAAAGTGGTATTATGAACGGCATCAGGCATTTCTTCGTTACCCCTTATGCCCTCCTGCGTTAACAGGTTCGGATAAGTGCGGCTGAAACCTGTAGGCCGGTATTCATCATGAATGTCAACCAGCAAGCCGTAATCGGCACATTTTTTTACCGCATCATGGAGCCAGGTACTCCATTGCTGGTTGCCCACCTGAACAAAGCCAAACTTGATCCCCTTAACGCCCCATTTCTTTAACACCGGCAGTATGGTATCCATCTGCCTGTACAGAGCACGCTGGTTGATGTATACAAATATGCCAATATTCTTACCCGCTGCATACTGTGTCAAAGCGGGGAAATCGAGGTCTTTATCCGGGTGTACTTTAGTTGCATCTGATTGCTCTCTTATTTCAGGGCCATACCAGCCCGCATCCAGGTGCACATATTGCAGATTATGTTGCGCTGCAAAATCCACGCAGGCAATAGCTTCGCGCTGGCTTAAGCCTGACCGTATTGCCTTGCCTGGTTTGATCCACGAAACATCTTTGATCCTGTTTTCGGGGTTTAGGTTGAGTATGATATGATTATTGTTAACTAAATCAACCGGGCGTTCTGCTACCATAATTACCCGCCAGGGCGTATTATATGCTGTAATAATATCTGCACTTGCATACATTGAAAGCTGAAGCGTGTTTAATTTTTCTTTGCTTAGCGCAAACTTCCCTCTCGCATAATCAACCATATTGGCTTCTGCTAAAGCTACCGTCAATCCATTGGTTAACCTCAGGGTAAGCGGACGTTCGGATTCTTCTGTCCATCCTTTCAAAGGCATTAAACGAAACGGACCCTGCGCCCAGCTTTCATGCCAGGCTAATGTACCCTCAGGAAAAGTAAATTGCGTC
>JBCNOR010000634.1:0-3015 GCA_039593785.1 Niabella sp.
CGATCGTGATCGTCAGCCAGCAGCCCCGGTTCTTCGAGGGCGGGGAAGCGGGAGGCAAGCTGCTGGGCGGGGGTTATTGGGGCCGGATATAGTGACCTGGCTGGCTCCGTTCGGGATCTTATGCATATAAAAGGTCCATCCATTGGCGGTAACACCAGCTGCCGGCGTAATATTACTGCTACTTTGTGTAACGGTTAAAGCACCATTCCTGGCCCAATAAGACAGTATCATCGCATTATTAAAAGCTGGTGCGATAAGCTTGCTAATAGTGCCACTTGCACCCATACTACAGGAACGTTTACCTGTAAATGCCGTAGTGGTATTTATAGTAGTATTACTGGTTAGCCAACCTCCGGTTGCATCTGTTTCAAAGCTGGTGTACGCGATATTTTTGAAACTGCTGTTACTTACCTCTGCAATGGGATAACCATCATGATAGTCCCATATGTATGATTTTGGCGCATCATTCACCTTGCTTTGCTCCCTCATGTTGGTACTGCCTCCATAGTCGAAGTTGGCAAATGGCTGGTAACGGCTATCTTTTGAAAAAACGCCGCTGGCATTTACAGAGGATTCAGTGAAACTGGTCAGCGGTGTGGCGGTTTCCATTCTATAAGTGCTCACAGGAAGCGGGCGGGTTTTATCATATGTGGTTATAAGCCCGTTTATATAACGGCGGTTAGTACCATCCTGGTTCTGACGATATTGTATATTCTCTATCTCTGCCCCCAGCATATTGTTGCTCTGTAATAATGAAATACCCCCTGAAGGGTCATCCAAAGCAGATCCGGGTGTTGGCAGGGTATAATCCCCTGCATATTTTTTGCGGGTCACAACTTCCTCTGTCCCGGTTGTATAGTCCTCTATCAGGGTTGGAAATGTATGTAGTGGATTGGCGTAAGTATGTACGCGGGTATTCTGCAGATAGCTACCGGATTGCTGATCATATCTTTTTTCGGTTTGCTTAACCAGCAACTTTTCCTGTAAGTAGGTGGTGTAATTTTCTGCACGTAATATGGTGTAATAATTTCGCTTCTCAACACAGGCAGGAGTTATAACCTGGCCATCTATGTAGTTTGAATAAACCGGTACGCCAAATTCGTCCAGCCGTTTGCAATAAACGTATTTATTATCCTGGCTTGATTCAAGCTTTATTTTTGCGCCCATGATGTTCCCCAGGATCTTGTAACTATAGGTATTGGTTAATTCCTGTAACAACTTGCCGTTTCCGTCGTACACAGATTGTGTTTCCAGATCACCATTAGAGATGTCCTCGTCATATTGTCTACGATCACCTATATGATAGGTATAAACTGTTTTTCCAAGAGGTGCGCCGTTCGTAACATCTTCCAGATATTCTGTAACACGTGCATAACCTATATGGCTGCCTTTTATTGAGCCCAGGCCAAATACAGAAGATGCAGAAACGGTTACTTTTTGAGCGCCCATTTCGTCCAAAGACGGATTATTCCCTATGTGTGGTATAGGATATCTATGATAGTTAGTTTCTACTATATATTTAGGGTAATATGGATCAGACGACCCACTGGTAGTACCATCATCACGTGTGTACTCATACCTTTTAGTGGTCACCTTACGATCTGTAAATGAATAATCGGTTATTTTTTTTACCCGTATTCCCCCTATCTCCCTCAGGTCACCATCAAGGTCTTTAGCAGTATTTAATTCGTATTCAAAAGCAGTATATCCACGTGTCGGATACTTAATTTTTGTCAACACTCCATATGCAGAGCCATCGAAGTCTGGTGCCCGGTTAGCACCGCCGCCATAGCTTTCACCTGGGTTTAATTCTACTGTCGGAACTAAATTTGAGCCATTTGAGGTTGCATTAAAAAAGCCCCAGTGATCAAGGGATGCGGTGTACCGTTCCGGCATGCTGGCATTTGCGGTGTTATACTCAAAAGTATAAGGTGGCTTAGAAGCGGTGCCTGTTAGCACAGGTATTTCTGCTAAAGTGTCTAAACGGAGACGGTATTTTTTAAATATATTAGCTGTATTACTGAAGTAGCCATATCCAAAATCGAATTCTTTTACCAGCTTATCTGTGTTATTTACTTTACTGTAAACCTTTATGCCCTGAAGATATCTTTCGTCAGATACTTCTGCATCCAAACGGCCTGTAGCTGACAGGAAATCAATATAGCTTACAACCTGATTGTCTCTCATTAAAGAGACCCGTTTTAAGAATTTTCTTCTTGTATAGATATTAGGTGGAGTTGCCGTATAAGATTCTGTTGCATCAGAAATAATGGGGGGATTGCTTTGGGTAACGGAATGAGTGTGAGTTATAGACTTATTTGAAAGCATGTTTTTGCTCAAATAATGTTCAACAGTGATGTAGTATTCAAACACCAATTTTTCACGATTGTCGGCTGAAGTTATTGTGCTTACATACCAGGAAGATGGATAAGTATAGGTAGTATAAATAGGCGCCTCTCCACTGGCCTCATCGTCCAGGGTCATCCTGGTAGTTTCTACTTCCGTAAACTCATATTTGTTGCCTTGTTCATCCGTAACGTTTATGTAGCTACCGGAACATGTAACACACTGATCTATCCTTAGATTGTCCCTTTCTTTTTTGACAATAGTTTCATCCGGCTGTATCAGGAATTTGCCTGAATAGTTGCCAAAATTATAGTAATACATATCCGGTTCCAGCTCGCGCCTGGCTATTTGGGCATCATGCAGGAAATTGTAATAAGCGAAACGATCACTATAGGGCGGGAATACTAAATTGGCGTTAGAACCAAAATAGTTATCGTCGTTGTCTGGATTACCTTGTACGGCGCGGGTTATTACCCCTCCGGCATTTAGTGACCATCCCTGACCAACCCAGGTAGGCAGGTCTTCCGGTTTAAATCCTGATGCATTATAACTAAGAGACACGGGTAATGATAACGATCTCCCTTTTAATTCATATATAGAGGAATACCTATCTGTGGGGTGCCGGTAAACAAACTAACGGGGGTATTCCCGTACTTCCCTAATTCTGCC
>JBCNOR010000635.1:0-3008 GCA_039593785.1 Niabella sp.
GGCGGCATGTACGAGTATTTCCTGCACAAAGGCTCGGCCACGACGGCCAACGGCAACTGGTACCTGACCTCGGCCTACACGGGCAATCCATGCGATATCAATCCTTCCCTAACTGCAGCTTCAAATCATCTTCATGCCACACCAATAATGCTCTTTCATTAACCGGCACCCCATTGGCATTATACAATGTAACCCTGGCAACGCCGCTGGGGAAAGTAGATGCGGGTATTCTTAATTCATGATGTTGTTTATTTCTTAAACGGCCTTTCAGAAAGTTATAACCTCGTGTTTCACCAGTAATAAAACAACCGCTTGTATCCGGGGGAGCATTGGTATCCACTTTAATAACAATACTATCTCCCTGTTCTGTATATCCCACCTGAAGGGCCCATCCCGCAGCATCTACAGATGGAAGTTTATACGCTGAACCATCATCCAGCCAGGCGGTGTAGGCCTCGCCTTGAAGCGGCGTCAACTCCACTACCCCCATTCCTTTGTATTCAGATGCAAAAGATGTCAAAGCATTGCCCTTGCTATCTTTAATAATACCTTTAACATCCACGCCTTTGCCATACATGTTCAAGGCCTTAAAACCAAGCCTTTGTTTATGCCCCGCAATATAAGTTCCTCCTTCCGGTAAAAACTGTAGATCAATACGCTGGTTATTGTCGGGTATTGGAATTTTAAGGTCCAGGTCCTTGTTTGATATTTCGAGGTAAAAGCTCTTTTTACCTGCCTGATCTTTTAACAGCGTGTCGATATAAATATTACCGTTTCCATCTGTGATCATTCGCTTACGGAATAGTGTCTTGTTTTTTGATTTCAGCGCTACAGTAACCCTGCTGTTCGATAGTGGTGCTTGCTCCCCGGCACGCAGGCCTGCTGCAATAAAAAGCCGGTCACCAGTAAAACTCAATTCATTCAATGTCGCTTTCCACATTTCGGCTTTCGGGTTGATAATTTTAAACGACGTCTGAAAAAACAGTGAGTCACCAAAACTCCGCATACGCTCCGTGTAGGCCCGCAACGTATAATCTCCCTGGGGGAATAACTGATCGCCTAAAGTAATGTTGCTGTAAAAAAGTCCTAAATCACATATAGCACTGACGCGTTTTACCAGCTGCCCGTTAGCATCAATAAATTCTATATAAGCAATACGGCTGCTATCGTTTACCCTGTTCATATTGCCGGTTACGATATAGCCTTTCAGCCACATCGTGTCATTTATTTGATATTGAGGCTTGTCAAAATGGATAAAAAGTTTTTCCCTTCCATGAAAAGCAGCTATGCTGTCCCGGGTTTCCATCTCCTGCAGAAACCGGTCGAACTGTGCATATACTTTACCCAAAAGGAGAAAAAATAAGCAGTGCAGGAAGAGTATTTTTTTCATATGGCGCATAGAGAGGTTAAAGAGCCGCGATTCTGTTTTTTTCGGCTATAAATTCGCTCCAGACAGTTGATATAATTGTTGCCGCCGGGGGCATATCATTAAGCAGGGCGCTTACCTGGCCTATTTCAAGCTCGCCTTCTTCAATATCTCCCTCAAACATACCCTGCCTCGCGCGTCCCTTGCCCAGTAAAGCAGCCAGCTCTTCCCGCGATACGCAACGGCTTTCAGCAGCTTCTACTTTATCAGAAAAATCATTTTTAAGTAATCGCACTGGCGTTAGCTTTTTCATAAACATCAATGTGTCGCCCTCTCCTGCATTGATTACTTTGTTTTTAAAGCTAAGATGCGATGATGCTTCAATGCAGGCCACGAAGCGGCTTCCCATCTGTACGGCATCGGCGCCCAAAGCAAAAGCCGCCAGCATTTGCCGGCCGGTTGCAATACCGCCTGCTGCTATTACCGGTATATCCACAGCTGCTGCTACCAACGGTACCAATATCATAGTAGTTGTTTCTTCCCTTCCGTTATGACCGCCCGCTTCAAAGCCTTCGGCCACTACAGCGTCACAGCCCGCCTGCTGCGCCTTTAAAGCAAATTGACTGCTGCTTACAACATGTACCACAGTAATACCGGCCTGCTTGAAAACAGGAGTCCAGGTTTTAGGATTACCGGCGCTTGTAAAAACAATAGGAACTTTTTCATCCAGGATGGTTTGTACCTGCTGATCAATATCGCGATACAGGAGCGGCAAATTAACTGCAAAGGGAAGAGTGGTGGCGGCCTTGCACTTTTGTATATGCTCTTTCAGTAAAGCAGGACTCATAGACCCAGCCCCGATAATACCCAGGCCACCCGCGTTACTTACAGCGCTTGCCAGTTTCCATCCACTGGCCCACACCATACCAGCCTGTATGATGGGATATTCAATATTGAAAAGTCGGGTAATCTTAGTTTGAAACATAATCTATCCGGTTCAGGCAATTTACCGGAAGATACTATGTTTATCGCATAATTAATACAGCAGTAGTTCTTTACAATTGCTGGTATCTCAGATTTCATTATCCCAGGTCGATACTGGTATTATCTCCGATATTGAGACTTCTTGATTCTCCTTTCAGGCTGGTGTCGCTGCCAATAAGAGAATCTTCCAAAACAATATCGTATAAGTTGGAATAAGCGCCAACAATTGAATTTTTAACAATGGATTGCGCCATATTGGTGTATTCGCCCAGGGTAACGTTGGGACCGATGATGCAGTTTTCTATAGAACAGCCCACGCCAATGCTTACCGGTGGGATCAGGACCGTATTCGGGTATTTCGAAGGATCAGCTTCAACACTAAACTTCTTTAACAAGGTAGCATTCGATTTTAATAAGGTCTCCTTATTTCCGGCGTCAAACCAGTTGTCAACTTTGAATGATCTGAAAGTAACCCCTTTTTCAATCATGCAATGAATAGCATCGGTAATGCTGAACTCACCATGGGTTAATAAGCCTGCTGTTATATTTTTTTCGAGACAGGAAAATAGAATATCCGTTTCTACAATTTTATATACCCCTACCATCGCCATATTCGACTTGGGAATATGAGGTTTCTCAATTACCGATTCGATAATAC
>JBCNOR010000636.1:0-3002 GCA_039593785.1 Niabella sp.
GTCTTTTGATACGGTGTACCACTATACGCTGGATGCTGTAAAATGGTTTTTTGAGCAGGGCTGTCAGCTGGTGATATTGGCGTGCAACACAGCTTCGGCAAAAGCCTTACGTACAATACAACAAAATGACCTGCCCCTTATTGCTCCAGACAGAAGAGTACTGGGTGTGATAAGACCAACTACAGAAATAATTGGCAAATACTCTGAAACCAGGGAAGTAGGTATACTGGCAACCAAAGGAACCGTTGCATCTGAATCTTACCCCATCGAAATTGCGAAATTTTACCCTGATATTAAAACCTACCAGGAGGCCTGCCCCATGTGGGTACCTATTATCGAAAATAATGAAATGGACAATGCAGGAACCCACCATTTTATTAAAAAGAACCTGCACCAATTATTTCAAAAAGGTGACAATATCGATGTAATTCTGCTGGCATGTACCCATTATCCACTCATGCTAAAGCAAATAAGGGAGTATGTACCTGTACAGGTAAAACTGCTTACCCAGGGAGAGATCGTAGCTGAAAGCCTGGAAAACTATTTACAAAGACATCCGGAAATAGATGAAAAGTGCAGTAAAAGCGGTGTAGTGCAATTTTTCACCACTGATGCACCGGAAGATTTTGATGAAAAAGGGTCTGCTTTCTTTGGAGCACCGGTTAAGAGTAAACATGTAAATATGTAAGATACCTGGTCTTAAATTTAGGCTCTATGATAAATCACAACCTTCTGCTTGCCAATCTCGCAAAACATATTCATCTAAGCGATGAGGAAACAGCTCAGTTCACCTCCTTGCTCAACCACAGGAAACTTTGTAAAAAAGATTTCTTTTTGGAAGAAGGACAGCCCTGTCACCATTTAGCGTTTGTTCACTCGGGAGCGCTGAGAGCCTACCATTTAGATGCCACCGGTAAAGAGTCAACTATTATGTTTGCCCTAGCCGACTGGTGGATAACGGATATGTATTGCTTTTTGAACAAAAAACCGGCGATGGTATTTATAGAAGCCCTTCAAGACAGTGAGATATTCCTGCTGAGTAAAGAAAATCTCGACAAGTTATTTGATACAATGCCCAAATTTGAACGATTCTTTCGAATTCTCATGCAAAACGCCTATACCCGGGAGCAGTTAAGAGTTATTGAAAACCTCTCTTTGCCTGCCGCTAAAAGGTACGACAACTTCCTGGCTAAATACCCGCAGATTATCAATCAGGTTACACAAAAACAAATAGCCTCCTATTTGGGTATTACCCCTGAGTTTTTAAGTACCATCCGGAAAAATAAAGCCAGGGGAACTATTTCTTAAAGTATATTAAGAGCTGTTGCCATTACTATCAGTTTCTTTGAGCAATCAAAAAAAATTAAGATGCTCATACTTATTGCAGGGCCCTACCGAAGCGGCACCAACGATGATCCTCAGCTCATGCAGCAAAATTTGAATAACCTTGAAGCGGTAAGCCTTTCCCTGTTCAGAAAAGGTTATACCCCCATTATTGGAGAGTGGGTGGCGTTACCCCTTATCCGCCTGGCAGGCTCCACTAAACCCGGAGATGAAGCCTGGAATGAGATACAATATCCTGTTGCTCACCGGTTACTGGAAAAATGTAACGCCGTTTTTCGCATTGCGGGTGAATCGAAAGGCGCAGATGAAGATGTAAGAATTGCAACAGAAAAGGGGTTAAAGGTGTTTTACCAGCTGGATGACGTACCTGTACTTTCATAATCCGATGTAACCCTTAAACTTTTTAAACCTTAAACTTTAAAATTTTCCTTACCTTTGCCGTCCTTTCACAAACAGGGGATGTGGTGATCTTCTGTTCCGAAAATTAAACCGGCATGTTCTCCCATGCTATTAATTCAAAAGTGAAAAAATTAAAATAAAATGAAACGTACTTTCCAACCGCACCGTCGTCGTCGTAAAACTGTTCACGGTTTTCGTAAACGTATGCAAACTGCTAATGGCCGTAAGGTTTTAGCAAGCCGCCGTGCCAAAGGCCGTAAAAAGCTTACTGTGTCCGACGAAAGAAGACTGAAGTAATCTTTGATAAGCTTTCAAATTATTCGTAGCTCCGTTTTTCGGGGCTATTTTTGTTTTTTGAAGTAACTTTTAACTATCATCTATTATGGAGCACAAAAAAGCCGGCAGCCGTGGCGCCGAAATAGTGGAGCAATATTTTGCTTTCCTCAACCGGCACCTGGCAGATTTATTGGAAGACAGGGTAGATGACATGCTTACTATTACGCAAATTGCCCAACATTTATTCATCGCGCCAGGGCATTTAACCAATACCCTTACCAAAGAAACCGGCCGCCATCCTTGTTATTATTATGACCTGAAAATCATTGAGGTTGCCAACAAATTACTGCTTGAAACCGATCTATCCGGCTCTGAAATAGCCAGGCGCCTCACTTTTGACCCTTCTAATTTCGTCAAATTTTATAAAAGTATTACGGGCATCACGCCTGCCATTTTCCGCGAGAAAAAGGAGTTGCCGGCTATATTACCTATTGAGCAGAAAAAATATACCCGCTAGCTTCAGATTCTGTGACTGTCACCATACCTGTTTGTAAACCGTAAAGGAATTTTGTGTCATCTTTTAATCAAAATATAAAAAATGGCAAACAGAATCGCATTAATAACGGGAGGCAGCAGGGGACTTGGTAAAAACACAGCCCTGGCATTGGCTCAAAAAAATATAGATGTTGTACTAACCTATAATAGCCAGCAGGCAGACGCAGAACAGGTGGTGAAAGAAATTGAAGCATCAGGAGCCCGGGCTGTTGCGCTTCAACTGAATGTTGCAGATACCGGTAGCTTCAACAGCTTTATAGAAACCCTGAAAAATAGCTTGGCATCAAAATGGCAAAGGCAAAACCTGGATATTTTAATCAACAATGCAGGTATTGGCATTCACAAGCCCTTTGCAGAAACCACAGAGGAAGATTTTGACAGTTTAGTAGATATCCAATTTAAGGGACCTTTCTTCCTAACACAAAAAA
>JBCNOR010000637.1:0-2995 GCA_039593785.1 Niabella sp.
GCCGGGGGTACCTCCTTATACGTTTGGTCTTTCTGCGGGGTTTAGTTACAAAGGCTTTGATCTTTCTGTCTTATTCCAGGGAGCAACCGGTAGTAACCTGGCTGCTAATACCATGCTGCAGATTGGCAATGTAAATGGTCTTCCACAGGAAATACATCAGCAAAGATGGACCCCCGAAACTGCAGCCACGGCGGAGTTACCGAGGCTGGGTGGACCCAACTGGGATATATCTTCGTTTTGGTTGAGGGATGCCAGCTATCTGCGGTTTAAGAATTTCGAACTGGGATATACACTTAAAAGCAAGTTTTTAAATAAGGCTGGTATCAAGGCTTTCCGGATTTTTGGAAACGGACAAAATCTCGTTACCTGGTATAAGCTAAAAATCTACGATGTGGACCCCGAATCGCAAAATGATAATACAGTTGCCGCTTATTCCAATTACCCGCAAATGAAAGTGGTAAACCTGGGCTTACGCGCCACATTTTAAAATTCAGGCCCACAGTTATATAAAATATAAAAATAAACTGATGAAATCAAAATATATATTACTGGCAATACCTGTTCTGGTTAGTCTTTTAATAGGCTCATGCAGGAAAGACTCGGAGAGCAGTCTCTTTGACGTAAACCCTGATGATATTCCCTATAATGAGCAGAAAGTTTTTTCGGATAGTATCCAAACAATGGAGTTTGTAACCTCCATTTATAGAAATCTTTCCTATAATTACTTTTTGGATAACGCCGAACATACCGGCGGTGGTTACTGGAGCTTTGCTGACATAACGGATGATGCGGAGAACAGGTGGAGCGGTAACGCCCAGATTGCCCCAATGTTTAATTTAAATACATTTCCTTCTGAGTCTGGCTGGTCGCGTTTCAACAATGCCTGGACAATGGGGTATAGAAATATACGTTGGTGTAATATTTTTCTAAAAAACAGCGAACGGGTGCCTATTTCCGGTCCTGTTAAGAGCCGGTTGGTTGGCGAAGTTAAATTTTTAAGAGCCTATTATTATTTGCATCTGTTTAGGTTATACAGTGGCATTCCTTTGGTGGGCGATAGCGTGTATACACTTTCGGATCCTATAAAAGCCACCCGTGCAACTTTTGAAGAAACAGTTAATTATCTCAGCAATGAGCTGGATGCGGCAGCCGGTGCATTGCCATTAAAACATCAGGCCAGCGATTTTGGAAGGCCTACAAAGGGAGCAGCATTAGCACTAAAGTCTAAATTGCTTTTGTATGCGGCAAGTCAGCTATTTAATGGATACAATATCGCAACAGATCCCGCTGTAGCTCCATTGGTAGGGTATACCGATTCAAATCCTGAACGCTGGAAAAAAGCAGCTGATGCAGCAAAAGCTGTGATGGACCTGGGGCAATACACTCTTTTACAAGGTAACCCGTCAATCACTTCGCAACATGGATTGTATCTGGCCACCACGCAGAGAGTAAACGACGAGCTTATATTTTCAATTCTTCCGACTTCGGGCCGGTTTACTGAAAACAGGTTGTTACCTCCAAGCAGAGGGGGACAATACTATTCATTTCCTTCACATGATTTGGTTGATGCGTTCAACATGAGCAATGGAAAACCTATTGCCGATCCCCAATCCGGTTACAGCGAAACAAATCCTTTTGTAAATCGCGATCCAAGGTTTTATATCACCATTTTGTACCAGGGGGCTTTATGGCTCAACACCAATCTCACCACCTCCTCGGCAATCAATTTTGCCGTAAACTCTACGACGGGTGATGTTTTTGGCACTTCTACAAGGACGGGTTTTTTATTCAGGAAGCTTTGTAATGAAGGTGCCACGGGTGGCGGTGGACTTTCTACCAATGCAGGATTAATTGTGAGCAGATACGCAGAGATTTTACTGAACTATGCCGAGGCTTTGAATGAGTTTCAGGGACCTGGACCGGAGGTATACCAGGCTGTTGAAGCTATACGCCAGCGTGCGGGGCTGAACCCTTATACATTGCCGACAGCCTTGAGTAAAGAGCAAATGCGGGATATTATCAGGAATGAAAGACGGGTGGAGCTGGCTCTTGAAGAAGCGCATCGTTTTTTTGACATTAAAAGATGGAAAATTGCTGAAGAAGTTAATAAAGGTCCATTGGTGGGAAGACGGTATGCAACTCCGGCTTCAACCGGCGAAAGAGTAACTGCTGAAACCCGCGTGTTTATAGCTCCTAAAATGTATAATTTTCCTATACCGTTAACCGAAGTGAATAAAGCCGGAGGTACCATACTTCAGAACCCCGGATGGTAAATCTTTTTAGATTATAGTTACATTTTATTAGTTGTGGCCCGTTCAATCAGGTATTAGTTATTTCTTCATAATAAAAATCAACTCTCATGGCTAAACAAATGATCACAGTTTTTGGTTTTTACGCGCTTTTGGCTACCGGTATTTACGGTTGCAAAAAGTATGAAGCACCTGCTTCTGATAAGTCTGTCAACACAACAGCAAGGGCGGTGAACACTGCAGGGTTTGTAACCAATCCCGTCAATCTTAACGTCGTCTATTTTATACCTACCGATAATCCGGCGCCCAGCGACTATAAAACGCGGGTAAGCGAATACCTGATCTATTTTCAAAACTGGGTTAAGTCTGAAATGAACAGGAATGGCTTTGGTGAGAAGACTTTTGGATTGCCTCTTGATTCTGTCACCAACAAAGTAAGGCTTATTACCATCAATGCACAGGAGGGGCAGGCATCTTACCCATACTCGGCTTCAGTATCAGCTGCTAAAATCATTAATGAAATTAATGTGTACAAGGCATCCCATCCTTCCGAGTTCAGTAGTAATAATCATACACTGATCCTGTTGCCCAAACGTACTGATGTTTTCGATCAGCCCTATTACGGGTGGGGCAAAAACTGCTTTGCCGTAGACCACGCGGGTTTAAGCGTGGCCAATCTTGGAAATGCGTCACAGGTATCTACCTTAATGGGCGGTATGCTTCATGAGCTGGGCCATGGTTTAAAC
>JBCNOR010000638.1:0-2991 GCA_039593785.1 Niabella sp.
CAAACAGGGCCGCGGCGTGGTGTATAAGGCAGGCTATTTCATCCAGCGACGTTTGGCCCGCAAGGTTCAGTGCGGGATAATCCATCCGGGCTGCCACTATATAATAATTACTAAAAAACCAATTGTTCCAAAACCAGTTTAGGTTTTGCTGCGTAGCCGTATTAAATGAATAGAAGAAATCCCATGGAATGGGGTGCCTGCCATTCCAATTGGCCATGTACTGGTGTAGCGCTTTTTTAAACAGGGTGTCACCCAACAAGTCTTTCAATGCCAGGTAGGCCAACGCAGGTTTTACATATGCATTATTGCCATACCCCACCCCGCTTAACTGAGACGACATCGAAATAACAGGCTGATCCTGCTCGGCCGAAGGATCACTGATGTAATGTGCCACACGAAAAGCCTTGAATACAGAATCTGCATAGGCTTTACCATTTTCCTCTGTTCCTATAAGATACTCGAAAGCCGTAGCCCAGCCTTCATCCATAAAGGCATAACGTGTTTCGTTGGTGCCCATATAAAACGGGAAATAGGTGTGCACCACTTCGTGATCCAGTGTTAAACGTGAGTCCTTCAAGTCTTCTAAAGATGCATCATTGACCATCATGGGGTACTCCATGTCTGCAAAACCCTGTATGGCTGTCATTGTGGGATAGGGATAAGGCACTCCCGGCCATTTGGATGAAAACCATTGAAGACAGTACTTCCCCCAGTCAACATATTGTTTAAAATCTGCTGCTCCATCTTTATAAGCCGCCTGCATGCTTACCCGTTTTCCTGTAACAGCATCAACCACCGTATTTCCGGCATCCCAAACATAATGGTTGCTTAAAGCAAAGCACATATCGGTTATGTTTTGAGCGGTAAAATGCCAGGTATTCCAGTCTTGCTGCGCAGTAATCTTTCCTTCTTTCATTTGGTCGGCCGTAGCTACATGAATAACATCCGGAGCCGTGAATGACAATTTCAATCTCTCGGCTGCCTCGGGCAGCAATACCTCTTCTGCATTCTGCAGGGTACCCGTAGCCCATACTACATAGTTTTTCGGAGCCTGCACCTTCAGGTTATAATCATTAAAATCGTTGTAAAACTCCTGCCTGCCTGCATGTTGTAACCTGTCCCACCCGTTATAATCATCGTATACAGAAATACGGGGATAGGCATATGCACAGAAAAAGGTTTGAGGATCTATCTGTCCTTCCCGGTCGCTGTGCCTGGACAGAGGATAGCTCCATTCTATCCTGACCTGGGCCTGCTGCCCGGGCAATATAGGCTTGGCCAGTTCAATAGAGCTTACAGTTCCCCAGTCGCTTCCATCTGTTTTATAGATGAAACGATCGATAGAAAGCGTTTTTATCTTTAACCCGTCTGTTAAAAAATCTGCAGGGAAATAATCATAGCGTGGTGCTTCGGGCTTATGCAGGTTGTTAACAAAACTGATCACCAACTCTTTTAACGTATCAGGACTGTTATTACTATATACAATTGTTTCGCTACCCGTAACAGTTTTGGATAGAGGCTCTACCCGT
Source organism: Niabella sp. (assembly GCA_039593785.1). GTDB lineage: Bacteria > Bacteroidota > Bacteroidia > Chitinophagales > Chitinophagaceae > Niabella. The sequence continues at coordinate 1,530 of JBCNOR010000638.1, forward strand.
ACACTGATATCGTAAACACCCTTGTTCTGCCAGTATCCTAAACCTGGTACGCCTTTTTGCGACCGGGTGCCTTTTTGGTACGCAGCTTTAATATTGCGCGGCATATATAAATCCTGCGCTGCTAATGAAACAGTAAAAGCCAACAGCAATAATAATCCAGCAAACTTTTTCATACCTAAATTCTTTGATCGGATAAAGTATTAAGTATTGATCACACAGGCATCTCCCCCAACACAACTTAAAAGCGGAACTCTTTTACCGTATCTACGAAAGCCCTGGCGTGATCTACCGGCACATTGGGCAGAATACCATGACCTAAATTAGCAACATGCTTTCCTGGTCCAAAAGCCTGTAACATTTGCGTTACTTCTTTTCGGATCACTGGTATAGGCGATAACAATTTTGCGGGATCAAAGTTCCCTTGCAAAGTTACATGGGCACCGGCAAATTTCCTGGCCATTGCGGGTTCTATACACCAGTCAATACCCAGCCCGTGAGCTCCTGTAGCGGCCATCTCCCCCAGCGAGCTCCAGGCGCCTTTTGCAAAAACGATCGTAGGCGCTTCTTCTTTGACCGCCGCTACGATCTGGCGAATGTATTGCAACGAATATGTTTCAAAATCCTGCTTACTCAACAACCCGCCCCAGCTATCGAATAGCTGTACCGTATCAGCGCCGGCCGCTATCTGGCCTTTCAGATATTGGATAGTTGTATCGGTGATCATTTGTAATAAAGTATGTGCCAGCTCGGGATTCTGGTAACAAAATCCTTTAGCCTCGTCAAAAGTTTTGCTGCCTTTACCCTGTACCATATAGCAAAGTAAGGTCCAGGGCGCACCGGCAAACCCAATTAAGGGTACCCTTCCATTCAGCTCTTGTTTTATCAATTTGATTGCATCAAATACATAATGAAGTGTATCATTTACATCAGGCACTTTAATACGGCTCAGATCACTTTGCGTTTTTATTGGATCAGGCAATAAGGGTCCCTGCTTCTCTATTAATTGTACTTCAAGTCCCATCGCTTGGGGCACTACCAATATGTCAGAAAATAAGATTGCAGCATCCACACCTACTATATCTACCGGCTGTAAGGTAATTTCACAAGCCAGTTCAGGGTTCTGGCATCTTTCAAAAAAAGAATACTTTTCTCTTAACCGGATATACTCCGGTAAATAGCGTCCCGCTTGGCGCATCATCCAAACAGGCGTGCGTTCCGTTGGCTCTCCCAGTAATGTCCGGATCAATAAATCATTTTTTATAGTAGTATCTCTTTTCATCTTCTTATTGCTTAAAAATATCTCTTTGCTTTATATTTTATTGAATGCCTCTTTCGCCTTTTTGATCATTGCCTGTGCGCTTGCTTCAGCCGCAACCATTATATTTAGTGCAGCTGGCTGCAAAGATCTGGCTGTAGTATGCCCAACCGCAAAACAAATAGTTTCTTCCTTAATAGGGTTCAC
>JBCNOR010000639.1:0-2985 GCA_039593785.1 Niabella sp.
CCCGAACGTATCCAGTCAGCCACATACCCCGCATATTCATATAATAGCCCGGGGTCATAACTACCCTTATAATCTCCGCGGGGACCATGAAAGCGCAGGTACACAAAATCTGCGTCCAGATCGGGTTGTGACGATTCGCTCCCCCATTTATCATGGTAAACCATCGATGCACGATAGGTATTCAACAGCTCATAAGTTTCGTCGTTGTACCAGCAGGGGCTCCTGAATTCAACAGCCACCGGCCAGCTATCCTTGTTTAATTGCTGGATGCCCGAAAGCAGTGCTTCTACCTTTCTCAAAAAATTACATTTAACGGATGCAGGGAACTGCACTAAAAGGCATCCGGCTTTTTCACTTGCCGGAGCGATCACATCAAAATACTTTACCAGATCTGCTTTATTGAAATCAAGTAGCGCACTATGAGTGATCTGCTTCCATAGCTTAAATGTAAAATGAAATTCTTTACCTACCGATTCATTCCATTGCGCAATGGTTGTGGCACGCGGCAACTTATAAAAAATCGAATTCACTTCGAGTGAATTAAAAATAGTACTATATACGCTTAACCGACTTAATCCCTTCAATGCTTCAGGATAAGCCTGCTGGTTTTTATAGGGCAATACAATTCCGCTGGTTCCTATATATAGTTTTTCTGCACTCATTATTGATTGGCGTATATTCAAAGCCTATGCCATACCGGGCAACTTGAGGCCCGAACTCTTTAGCCGTTGCAACAATAACTCCTGAAATTTCATTTTGGCGTCAACAAAACCATGAGCATCGATCCAGAGATTGAGCATTACTTTATACCCGTCTGCCTCCAGCGAGGAAACACCTACCCTACGGGGAGGATCATCCAGGATGTTACCTGCATCTGCTATTGCCTGATCGATTACAGCTTTCACCTGTTCATAATCGATGGCATTTCCAAACTTCATTTCTATATCCAGTCGCCTGTTGCCCGAGCCGCTCAGGTTAACAATAACCTCGTTCGACAGTTTACTATTGGGTACCACCACCACCCGGTTATCATAGGTGGTAATAATGGTATAGAATATCCTGATCTCATTAACCGTGCCTTCCTGGCCCTGTGTAAGTATATTATCTCCAACACGAAAAGGTTTTAAAAAAAGAATCAGAATTCCACTGGCAAAATTTTGTAGTGTGCCTGACAACGCCAGGCCTGCCGCAACGCCTAAAGATGTGATCAATGCTGCAAACAGGGTCATGGCTATCCCCGCAATTTGCATAACGGCCAATAATAACAATACCCTTAATATCACTACGATCAGGCTGCGCAAAAAAGGTTTTAAGGAGCGGTCGATCTTTTTACCCTGCATCACCCTGCCAAGATAATTGGAGAAAACGTTGATCAGCCATAAGCCAATTAACAAAACCAATATAGCCAGCATAATAGAAGGCCCTTTACTCACAACCCATGTTGATAATTTATCCAGCCATTCTTCTGTCTTTATTGCCGCCATAACTAATCATTACATTGTACCAACTCTTCTCATTTCCATCATTCCAGCTGTGTTCAACAATTATCATTCCTGACCGCATGCTCATCCGTTAAAATGTAACAGCATTGCGGAGCAAATTTTATCAACAACATCCTTATAATGACAAGACCCCTGTAGAAACAGGGGTCGCAATCAAAACTAACTGCTTGTGTGAAAATTGACATTATACCGGATTCAAAAACCGTTCCAATCAAACAATTTCCGTATTTGCAGTATCTGTCACTAAATGAAAAACCCGCCCAAAACAAAACGGGACCAGGGGTTGCAACCGGTTCTGTAAATACTTCCACAGTAAATGAAATATTTTTCTCACTGTTAACCGATTCTGCTGATCGTTCTGCGATATGTGGTGTTGGCGGGCTATTTGATGCATGGCTGATAACCTTTAATCCTTTAAAATATGTACACATTAGGAATTAATGCAGCATTTCATGATAGCGCTGCCTGCCTGGTAAAAGACGGGCAACTGATAGCAGCAGCAGAGGAGGAACGTTTTACACAGGTAAAGCACGGCAAAAGGCCTATTCCTTTTTCTACTTATGAGCTACCTTTTCACGCTATATTTTATTGCCTGGAAACCGCAGGCATACATTTAAATGATGTTGATCTTTTTTCATATTCATTTGATCCACACCCGCTACTGGAACAAACAACGCCTATTTCACTTCCCTTAATTATATCTCCCGATCAACGTGAACAACAATCTTGGGAAGCTCTGTTCCTGACCTATATCCTGAATGCCCGTTTTCATTTGCAGGACGGATACCCGCATCATCTTCAACAACGATTTAAAGGTGCCAGTATCCTGGAAAGCCAGTGGCGCTTTACAGACCATCACCTGGCGCATGCCGCCAGCGCCTTTTTGCCTTCACCTTTCGGGGAAGCGGCCATCATAGTAGCGGATGGCCGTGGAGAACAGGCCACTACTTCTTACAGTATTGGCAAAGGTTCCAATATACAACGTATTGGCCAGGTAAATCTTCCCAACTCTTTGGGCTTACTTTATGAAAAGATCACTATGCACCTGGGTTTCCAGCATTCTTCAGACGAGTACCGGGTGATGGCCCTTGCATCTTATGGTCAGCCAACATACGCAGAGGGACTACGCCATATTATACAGGTAGGCGAACAGGGACAGTACACCATCCGCTTTGACGAATTACAAACATTGCTTGGTGAGCCCAGGCAACCTGGCTCGCCTTTTACCGAAGTACATTTTAATATAGCACGTTCGCTACAGGTGGTATTACAGGAAAAAATGCTGGATTTGTGCACCTGGCTGCAGAAAGCTACGGGACAGAAAAATTTATGCCTGGCCGGAGGGGTTGCATTAAACTGCGTGCTGAACGCCTATATCAGGGATGCGGGCATTTTCGATAATATATGGGGCTGCAGCTTCAGCACCTGGCGGGCCTTGCTCTCGGCACCGTCCAGATTGCCCAGCTGCATGTCCCGCGAGGCC
>JBCNOR010000064.1:0-12954 GCA_039593785.1 Niabella sp.
GGTATATTCGGGTATTATAAAATTGATTGACGATGGAATAATAAATGTTAAATCGGGGGTAGGAGCAGTGCCCCCGGGAGCGGATGATTTGATTTATGGTGGTGATGCCGAGAATTGGGAGCGCTATGCCAACTCTTTAAAACTTAGAATATTGAACCATTTAAGCAAACGGCAACCCACCGCCGCTGCAGCTTTCTTAAATACAAATCCTAAGCTTATTGAAGCCAATGACGAAAATGCAACCGTTGGGTTTGGAACAACAAGTGCGAATGCCAACCCAATCTATGGGTTCGATATTCTTTCAGGGCGGAAAGATATGGCTGTAGCTTCGACAGTAGTGAATAAAATGAAAACCCTGGCTGACCCGAGAATGGATGTTTTTTTCTTTCCGGTTAAAAATAACGGAGCATCCAGGAAAGGACAATATTGGGGAAATGACCCCTCTATTGACGAAGATGATTCAGGCGAAAATCTCTTTTCAAGAATAGGATCAGCTTATGCCTCTATATCGTCTCCGGTTGTATTGCTGAGCGCAGCTGAAGTACAATTTATCATAGCTGAAATCAGACTAAGGGAAGGTAAAACCCCTGAGGCCAAAACTGCGTATGATGCTGCCATACAGCAGGATTTTGAATTTCTTGGTAAAAATAATTCGAGTACCTACCTGTTAAACCCATTAGTTTCATTTAATGGAACATTACAGCGTATAATAGAGCAAAAATGGATTGCAATGTACCAGGCTCCTTACGAGGCGTGGGTAGACTGGCGGAGAACAGGTTTCCCTGTTTTAGCGGCAGGGCCTACTACCAGAACCGGAGGCGTTATTCCCAGAAGGCTGCCTTACCCTCAGCTTGAAATTAATCTTAATAGGGCCTCACTGGAGGAGGGCCCTGGTGTGCCTGTTCCTATTGAATCTTTAAAAGATAAAGTCTGGTGGGAAAATTAGATCACTGAGTTGAAATTTTATAAAAGCAAGAGGGTGGCTCAAAAGGTCACCTTTTTGTATTTATTTATCACTGTCATTTTAACTACGGCTGGTAATACACAAACGGAATCGGGCAAGCTTTTTCAACTAATGGAAATAGTAGCCTACCAAACTTTAATAAATCCCGATTATGAAAAAAATCTTTAACCTCATTTACAGTTTAAAAGCGTATTATAAAGAATACATGACAGTTTCTTTATCAATCATGGGATTAAATGTTACATAAGTTAAATGTTGATTTAAATCAATAAATTTTCAAAATTCATTGATTTGTAGAAAAATGATATGATACTTTTCTCATAATTTATTTTTTTACTCATTGATATTCAGAGTTTTATAAATTAAATTGGCATATATTTTTTAGCAAAAAATGTCTGGGTTTGATGTTTTCCAAAATATTTTATGCCGCCTCTAATATTATATACTCATCAGTTTTGTTTTTAAAAATTTTCTAATAAAAAAAACTTAATATTATATTTTTTCTAACAAAAACATTCATTTAAGAAATTGTAATATTAATTTAACTCAAATTTTACATAGCTTTAACCCTTATTTAAATTTTCATTTTAAAAAATTTTGCATGAGGAAATTAAAGCTAATGCTTATGACAGTGCAACTGTTGCTTATCAGTAGCGCTGTGTGGTCTCAATCAAGAACAATTACAGGAACGGTGACTGAGGTTAACGGTTTACCTGTTACAAATGCAAGTGTTGTAGTAAAGGGGTCCTCAGTTGGTACTGTAACAGGAGAAGACGGTGCTTTTACTTTAAATGTAACCCCTTCAAGTGCGACTCTGGTGGTTTCTTCAATAGGAATGGTTGTGGCTGAGGTAAAAATTACTTCTTCCAATAATTATAATATTGTTTTACAGCCGACAGATGATCAGGAAGCTGAGGTAGTGGTAACAGGTCTTCGAAATGTTAGAAGGGCGGAATTCCCAGGTGCCGCTTCTATTATTACCAGAAGTTCTCTGGTAAATCGCCCTGTGGGATCTTTAGATCAGCTATTACAAGGCCAGGTACCCGGTTTGCTGGCTACTACAACAAGTGGTCAACCTGGTAGCCCCACTAATATCATCATTAGGGGTACGGGGACCATTTCTGGTGGAACTAACCCTTTATATGTAATTGACGGTATAGCGGTTGAAGCAGCTGTTTTTCAGGCGCTGAATCCTAATGATATTGAGTCAATGGTGGTTAATAAAGATGCTGCCACTTCAGCTTTATACGGTTCTCGTGGTTCTGCCGGTGTTATCGTAATTACAACGAGAAGGGGAACTTCTGGAAAGCTAAATGTTACCTATAACGGCCAGTTTGGCGTAAAAAACAGACCGGATTTTGCATTTCGGGCTATGAACACCGCTGAGTTATTGGCTGCCCAGGCAACTTATGGTTCAATTACGCAGGACAACCTTAATACTAATATTCCTGGATGGTATTATAATAAATCGAACCCGAGATATCAGGGATTAAGTGCAGCGAACCAAGCTATCGCTGATCAACGCCTTGATTCTATATCTAAAATTGATACAGACTGGAAAGACTATATGTTTAGAAATGGCCCTTTTAACAGGCACCAGTTAAGCATGTCTGGGGGCCAGGGGAGTACTAGGTTTTATTCCAGCCTGGAGTACTATAATGAGTTAGGAACTACGCCAAGAACTGATATGAACAGGATTTCAATGAGAAATAACCTCGATTATACAGGAGACCGGTTTACATTTAAATTTTCGAGCAGCTTGGGCTTTGTTAGAAGAAATTTCCAGGAAAGCACAACTACTAATAGCTTAAGGAACCCATTTTTAGCTGTTAACGTTGCGCCGCCCACGTCAGCAGTATTCAAACCAGACGGTTCGTATTACACGGGAACTGCTAATGGCTTTACAGCAGGTAACCAATTAGATCTTACTAAATACAACGAAAACTATAATAATCAGATCAAAGCAATTTTGGGTATAACTGCTGAGTATAAAATAACACCGGTTATTTTTGCGGCACTTACTACAGGCATTGACTTTAGAGAAACGCAGTCATCGGTGTATATCAGCAAATTGGCATTTCTTACTTCATCAAGTACAAGCATTACCGGAAAAGCCGGTTCTCAAAACGAATCTTTAAACCGGTACTTACAAAGCAATATCAGACCATCGATCAGCTATCGTGATGAAATTAATGGGGTTCACAAAATTGACGTTGGTATATATGGAGAGTATCTTTCTCAGTTATTTAAAAACTTTGGTGCCACCGGTTTTGGTATTGATGTTCGTACACCTAATACGATTGCCGCTGTTACGCAAGGAAACGCTGTTAACCAATTGTATGGACAAATTTCGGGAGGTAAATCTCAAAACGCATTGGTTTCAGGAATGGTAATGGGTAATTATACTTTTGACGATCGTTACTCTTTTACAGGTTCATACAGGTATGATGGATCTTCAAAACTGCCCAAAGATAACAGGTGGGTACCGTTTTATTCATTAGGTGCGGTGTGGAATGCAAAGAATGAGAATTTTCTAAAGGATAACGAGTTTATCAATAGTTTGAGAGCAAGGGTTAGCTTCGGTACATCTGGTAACAGCGATAACTTCCCATTCTCTGACTTTTTCTATATCCCTACTTATGCTGTCGGTGATTATCAGGGTATGCAAATTCTTGGCGTTTCCAGCTTGGGCAACTCTAATTTAAGTTGGGAGATCACTCAACAATTAAATGCTGGAATAGATTTTAGCTTTTTCAAGTCAAGGTTAACCGGATCGGTTGATGTTTATGACAAGCGTACAAAAGACCTGTTTGTAAACCGTACATTACCATTTGAGCAAGGTGCTGCATCTGTCCAGGTAAATGCAGGTGAGCTGCAAAACAAAGGTGTTGAGGTCGATCTGGCTTATGATGTAATAAGAAGCAAGGATTTCAGATGGAATGTTAGAACAAACTTTGCTTACAACAGAAATGAAATACTTTCTTTAGGAGGACTGAACAGTTATACTTTTGGGACGTCTTTAATTACCGTAGGCAAGCCTTTAGGAACTCATTATGAAGTGGAGTGGGCAGGAGTAGACGCTTCGAACGGACAGCCCCTTTACTATAAGTTAGACGGAACAGTTACTAATCAATATTCTGCTAATGACAAAGTTCAAAAATTCGGCACCTGGGAGTCTCCATATAAAGGAGGCATTGGCACCAATGCGTCGTATAAAAATCTGAACCTGTCTGTATTATTTAGCTGGCAGGCTGGTGGTAATAAGACAGACAATTTAGAGTATTTCGTAGAAAATCCGGTGAGCTTCCTGGCGTCTGGATATAACCAGTCTTCTGCATTAAATATGTGGACTAAACCCGGAGATATTGCATCAACCCCAAGTCCGAAGTATCCACAGAATTTTTCATCCAAGATCATACACTCCACGGATTTTATGAGGTTGAGAGATTTGGTACTTTCATATAATCTGCCAACAAGCCTGATAACAAAAACCAGGGTATTCTCATCAATCAGAGTATATGCGCAGGGAACTAACTTGTTTATGTGGACTAAATGGAGAGGAATGGATCCGGAAGCAGGTGTTTTGAATATCAATTTGAGTGAGTACCCGAATGCAAGAGCTTATACATTTGGTGTAGATGTATCTTTTTAATCTTTTAACTATGAATACAATGAATAAATATTTCAATAAACTAGGTGTAGCTATTGTATTGCTAGGTTTGCTCGGATCATGCGAGAAGCAGTTAGACAAGAAACCTACTGATGTATTTGCTGAAGAAATCGCTTTTTCATCTGTTGCGGATTTACAAATGGGAATGAATAATGTATATGCAGGTTATATTAGCTATGTAAATAAGCAGTACGCAACAGCCTTGATATCTGATGAAGCTAAAATCGGTACCGACAATTCAGGCCAGGGCCTGTTGACCTATCGCTTCCAGTTTAGTGCAGATAACACAACCGGTGGTGATGTTATTTCTTCATATCCAGGTTTTTATGGTGTTATTAACCGTGTTAACAGGGTTTTGCCTCATATTGATGATGTTCCTGCGGCAACAACTGCTGAGCAACAGCAAAAAGTAAGAATAAAAGGTGAGTTGCTCGCAATGAGAGCAATAGCGCATTTTGATCTGTTGCAAATGTACGCAGGTAATTATAATACCTCTGCGGATGCGTTGGGTGTAGCCTATGTTACAATTAGTGATCCTTTTAATGACAAACCATCTAGGATATCTATTGTAAATACGTTGCAAAGTATCGAAAAAGACTTTGATGATGCTACTCCACTATTAAGTACTACTTTTTCCGATACAGCTATTAATGCTGTGAATCTGAACGGTTTCAGAGCAAGAGTAGCGTTATACAAAGGAGACTACCAGAAGGCCATCGATTATGCTACCACCGTTATTAACTCTAACACACGTCCGCTGGTTGATTCTGCTGATTTTCGTAAAATATGGACAGATGACGGGCAAGGAGAAATCTTGTTCAGATTAAAACAAATTACCTCTACCTCCGTAGGTGCTATTTGGACAACCACAGGAAACTCAGTGTATATTGCTCCATCAGATAAGCTCACAGCTGCGTATTCATCTGCTGATGTTAGACTACCCGCTTATATTGGAACTACTAGCGGGAAGCGATTTCTTAATAAATTCTACACATCGACCAAAGGTGGTAGAGTGGTAGATCTGAAAGTATTAAGAACCGCAGAAATGCATCTGATCCGGGCTGAAGCCTATGGCCGTTTAGCTACTCCAAATCTTGCTGCGGGAGCAGATGATTTAAACGCAATTCGGGCAAAAAGGATCAAAGGGTATACTAATGAAGCTTTTTCAACTGCTTCGTCTCTACTGGACGCTGTGTTAAATGAAAGATTTAAGGAGTTGTGCTTTGAGGGTTCTCGTTTCTGGGATCTTAAGAGATATAATTTGGGTGTAAACAGATTAGCTACAGATGCTGCTCCAAGCTGGCAAACTTTACCTGCTGGAGATTATAGGTTTGTATTGCCCATACCATTTGATGCAATTTTAGCGAATGGAAATATCAAGCAAAACCCCAACTATAACTAATAAAACAGGTTTTCAATGAAAAGAAGTATTATAAAAATATTAAGCATTTTAGCAGTAGTGGGTGTTTTTTACGGCTGTAGCAATAAAGATCCGTATGATATAATTTTACCTCCGGAATTGGCCAGCTTCTCATCAGGTACCAGCAGTGTGTTTGGTGTACCTAATGACCCAAACGCTGTTGTGAAAATTCCCGTTGGGTTTACTACAGTGTCTGATAAAGATCGCCAGATCCAGTTTACTATTACGACACCTGATGCTGCAAAAGCAGATTTCACAGTTCTGAACAATCCAATTACCATTAAAGCTGGAGCAGCTTCAGATTCTTTGATTATTAAAGGCAATTATAATTCATTTACCAATTCGGACGATGTTGATTCTGTATACATTTCAATAAATGCATCAAATGGTGTTAAACCAGCTTCGTTTAACAATTCCTATAAACTGGCCTTACGCCGTTTCTGTCCTACAAACGTTGCCGATTTTTCTGGTAATTTTGTGGTGGTTTCAGATGCATTCGAGGATCTTAGCCCTGGTAATATTGTGCCATTAACACAAATCAATGCCACCCAGTTTTCTTTCCGCTATCCAAGTGCAACTAATGCTGTGCCTATTGTATTGACAATTAACCCATCAACTAATGCAATAACAATTGACAGGCAGACAATTGGAACAGAATGGTCCTGGCAACCAACGTATAAAAATCCAAGTGTACAAGGAACTGGTACTTATGAACCCTGCAATAAAGTTCTGACTCTGGCAATGACCTGGGGGCTCAATGGCGGAGCCAGCGTGTTTACCGGTGGTCCGTTCAGATTACAGATTAGGAAGCAATAAACTTAGTTTATAAAAAGTGATCAACGAAGCCGTCTCAAAAGTATTTGAGGCGGTTTTTTATTTAGTGACTTCGCGCGAGCAAGTTTGTCTGTTTTCTGCTAAAACATATACCGGAAAGAGTATTGTAGAAATAGATGCCACGGTTCTAAATTCAGTAGCTGTTGGACAAACGTATCCTATTTTGACACGTATTCCATTAGGCGGACGCCCCATCATAAATGCATCCGATTCAACACTCCGCAGATGGAATGGGCAGGTGAAGATCCGTGTAAATTTAGTAGGCCCGCAAAGTAGCAAGGACGAAACTATCGGGTACAAGATATTTAATAGCCCTATTACGAGCATTGCTTATGGTGCTACTTTAACAACTACTCAGGCACCTCCATCAGGTCAGGTACCGGCACAGGCAGCTGCAACGCTTTCCGTGCAAAATGCAGTAGCTGGTACACATTAACTGCTTTAAGTGGTATGTGTACTATCCCTGCAAATAGCTCTTTTGGTTATATTGACATTAATATTATTAATGCCGGTGCTACCGCCGGACAGGCCAGATTTGTGGGTATTCAGCTTGATTCAACGGGTTCTTTAATGCCTAATCCTAATTATAATAAATTAGGATTGACAATAGACCAACGATAGGTTATAATTAAGAAGTTTCTTGAAGTTCATTATAGGAGTCGGGCCCGTTTCAGGTTTGGCTCCTTTTTCTTTATCTTCACCCTCAAATTAATATCATGAATCAACAAGAAGGAAATCAGCTGAATATTGAGATCTCAGAAGAAGTGGCAGAAGGCACTTATGCCAACCTGGCTATTATCACACATTCTCACGCCGAGTTTGTATTCGACTTTGTAAACATTATGCCCGGAACGCCTAAGAGCAGGGTGAAATCGAGAATCATTTTTACGCCACAACATGCCAAGCGTTTTATGAAGGCGCTGGTAGATAATATTGAAAAATTTGAAGCCATGAACGGGACGATTAAAGACCTGGATGAAACACAGATCCCGGTAAACTTTGGCGGACCAACCGCACAGGCCTAGCCCTGTTGATGGCTTATAGTTCATAGATCATGGCAGGTATCCACACAATGAATAATGGTCTGTGAACTATAAGCTATTTCCTACCTGTACCTCTTCCGCCGGCTGCTGCTGTCATCTGTCAACGGTGGATCAGGTTTTTGCTTGATCCAGATCACTACCTGCTTTGTTTTATCTTTATCAGACTTTAAGCTGGCAGTTACGGTTACTTTGGATACGTTGGGATGGTCGGGTAATACCAGGTCATTACCTTCGAATTTGCCATAATCTGTTTTAAAGTCAAGCTCTTTTGCCGTAAGCGGCTTCCAGCTGCCGTCGCTCATTTTGCCATCTACATTAATATAATTATGCGTGCCTTTTTTAAGGCTATCAGTATATAAATGAAAATGAATACTTTCCACACGCTGTGCGTGTAAAGAACAGATGGAGAAAAAGAATATAGCGGATAAAAAAAGCCTCATATTATATTGTATACTCAATTGACGAGTCAACCGGCTAAAACGTTGGCATGGCTTTCCGGTCAAATGCTTCGCTCCAACTGCCTTTTATAGAGCTGTATGGTATTTTCAAAGCCCAGGTACAGGGCATCACAGATCAATGCATGCCCAATGCTTACCTCGTCCAGCCAGGGAATATGGGCTGCAAAATACTGCAGGTTATCCAGGTCCAGGTCGTGGCCAGCATTCAGCCCTAACCCCAATTCCTGCGCTTTCCTGGCAGCGGATATATAAGGAGCAATAGCAGCTTCCCTGCCGGCAGGGTAATGCCTTGCATAACTTTCGGTATATAATTCGATGCGATCTGTACCGGTTGCAGCAGCGCCTTCTACCATGCGCTCGTCGGGGTCAACAAAGATTGAAACCCTGATGCCTGCGTTCTTGAAAACATTAATGATATTTTTAAGGTAGTCCTTATGGGTAATTGTGTCCCAGCCATGGTCGCTGGTTAATTGTCCCAGGGCATCCGGAACCAGCGTTACCTGGTGGGGCTTTACTTCCAGCACAAGGTCAATAAACTTTTGCTCGGTGCAATTGCCTTCTATATTAAATTCCGTGGTCAGTAAGGGTTTCAGGTCCCGGACATCAGCGTAGCGGATATGGCGCTCATCGGGCCTTGGATGTACGGTAATTCCATTCGCTCCAAACCGTTCTGCGTCTTTTGCCATTTTCACCAGATCGGGATTGTTGCCTCCACGCGAATTGCGGAGGGTTGCTATTTTATTTATATTTACAGAGAGTTTCGTCATTTTCAATATCGCTTTAGAACATCGAAGGTACTACTATCATTGTTTTGCTGAACTCTTAAAAGAGCAGTGTCCTTATTTTACTATTCTTAAATAATTTATCCAGTTGTTATGCTCCACAAATTAACAGTACTACTTGTATTTACATTTACAGTCTTTACAGTAAGATCAATGGCACAGCAGACACCATTACCAGCCGATTCCATTTTATCAAGGGCTTTAAGCAAAGCTAAAGCGGAGAAGAAGAACGTGTTTGTTATATTCCACGCCTCCTGGTGCGGATGGTGCCGGAAAATGGACGCTGCGATGAATGACCCGGCCTGCAAACCTTTTTTTGATGCGAACTATGTAGTGGAGCATTTAACCATCCTCGAATCGAAAGATAAAAAGAACCTGGAAAACCCGGGGGCTGAAGCTTTGTTTAAAAAATATGCTCCTGCCGATTCAGGAATTCCTTTCTGGCTGATTTACGATGCCCAAGGAATGCTTATAGCGGATGCTAAAATGCCGGATGGCAGCAATGCAGGGTGCCCTGCAACTGTCAATGAAGTAACACATCTGATTCAAACGCTCAAACGATCTTCATCTATAGACGAGAAAACCAGCAAAGCTATATTTGAACGTTTTCGCCGGAATGAACCCGTAAAACAATGATATTCAAAAAATGCATCGCCTAAATTAGGGATGCATCTTTTTTTGTAAAATCTTTAACAAAGTTTACTTTTATATCAACTTATGATGTAAAATATTTTAGAGAAACACCGGTATCCGCTGGAGAAATTATTTTTCAGCGGATATTTTTTTATTGCAATTGCTGCTCTACCAGGGGTGTGCTGGTTTCCACCTTCCGGTAGAAACGTTTTTGAAAAACCAGTAATGTGATGACACCGGTAGAGATAGCCATATCAGCTATATTAAAGATCGGACTGAAAAACTCGAAAGGCTCACCGCCCACCCAGGGTAACCAGGAAGGATAAGTAGTTTTTACCATAGGAAAGTACAGCATATCTACCACGCTGCCGTGGAGAAAAGAAGAATAGCCTTTGCCACCGATAGAAGCAATACCTCCATAACCTACATAGTCTCCTACGGCCGCGTCAAAATGAAGGCCTTTATCAAACAGCATTCCGTAGAACATACTGTCAATAAGATTGCCTAAGGCGCCGGCATAAATAAGCGCCACACAAACCATAAATCCCCGCGAGTATTTTTCTTTTGCAAATTTTACAATCAGCCAGCTACCAAAAATAACTGCTACCAGCCTGAACAGGGTTAAGGCAACCTTTCCGCCCTCGTTGCCGAACTTCCAGCCCCAGGCCATACCACTGTTTTCTATGAAGTGTATACGTGCCCAATCCATGCCCAGAATCCGGGTAACTTCACCAACCGGATAATTTGTTTTGATATATATCTTAACCACCTGATCTACTATGAGAATCAGTAAAATAATAATAATAGATGTGCTTAACTTCCCTGCCTTCATAAGGTTGCAAAGATGATTTTTAATTTTTAAATTTCAATTTTTAATTTTCCCGGGTTTAGATATAAAAATGCTAAAAATTCAATGCTAAAGAGGAACTCCGGAACATATACAGTACCTGTGAATGCTCAATAACGCTGCGTTATCTCTGCTTCTCATTTTATCCTGCGGTTAACAAACTCAACCATAATCAACTAGAGATAGGCTGCCGGGAAATCAAATATTTTATTCACTCCAATACACTCTTTTTACCCTTTGTGAAATACCGGTCATGATCTCGTAAGGAATAGTACCCATTGCTTTGGCCAGCTCCTCCACGGGAAGCCCGGCTCCAAAAACAATTACATCATCGCCTTCTTTCACGCCTTTTATATGTGTTACGTCAATCATGACCATATCCATGCAAACTGTGCCAATTACCCGGGCTTTTTTACCGTTAACAAGCATGTAGCCCACACCATTGCTGAGCCGCCTGGAGTATCCGTCTGCATAACCTATTCTTACAGTGGCAATGGTAGACTTCTGCGTAGCCACTCCCCGGCGGTTATAACTAACCGTTTCGCCCTTCTGTATTTGCTTCAGCTGTGCAATGGTCGATTTCAACGTAAGTGCCGGCTGTAATTGTTTGGCTACTTTTTTTCCGGCAATGCCATATAAACCAATACCCAGGCGAACCATATCCATTTGCAGCTTTGGAAAACGGGCAATAGCTGAAGAATTGGCAATATGCGTAAGAAAAGGATAGCCAAGGCCTTCTTTCAACCGGCTGGCGGCCTGCTGCAGTAATTCATATTGATGCAGGGTGAATGCATCTTCAACAGCATCCTCCCTGGCCGCAAGGTGAGAGAAAACAGATTGTACCTTGAGAAAATTATTGTTTTTTACGCTTCGCGCCAGTGCCTCAACATCGGCTGTTGCAAATCCAAGCCGGTTCATACCGGTTTCAATTTCAATATGTACGGGATAATGTTTCAGTCCAGCCTGCTGTATATGTTTTTCAAAGGCATCCAGTTGCTCAAAAGAAAAAAGATCCGGCTCAAGCAGGTGCTCTGTGATGGCATCAAATGCATTGGGCTCGGGGTTTAATACCATAATGGGTATCGATATGCCGGCTTTACGTATTTCCACGCCTTCATCAGCATAGGCCACTCCGAGGTAATCTGCTTTATGATATTGTAATAAGCCTGCCACTTCCGTTCCGCCGCTGCCATAGGCAAAGGCTTTCACCATTACCATCACCTTCGTGGTTGGCCTTAGCATCTGTTGAAACGTCTTATAATTATGAGCAATAGCATTCAAATTGATCTCCAGTATGGTTTGGTGGGCTTTCTGCTCCAGCAACGACGCAATCTGCTCCAATTCAAATACGCGGCCTCCCTTGATCAGGATAGCCTCGTCTTTGAAGCTAAAGGAGTGCAGGTGTTGTATGAACTCGGCCGTTGTGAGAAAAAAATGATAGTCGATCTTTGCTTTTTGGGCAGTGATCAATGCATGCATCACCGACTGCATTTTTTCTCCTATGCCTATGAACCTCGCTATTTTATGTTTTTGCAGCTGCTCCAAAATGTTCTGGTATAGCTGCCCGGCATCACTGCCCGTTTGCAAAAAGTCGGATAAAATAACTGTTTTGGAGAGCCCTTTAGCCTGTTGTTGCAGAAAATGCAGGGCTATAGACAGGGAGTCAATATCGGTGCTGTAACTATCATTGATCAAAATGCAATTATTATTGCCTTTCTTAAATTCCAGTCGCATATTTACAGGTTGAAGCAGTGGTATACGTTCCTGTAAAATACTGTTGTCAATTTTAAGGCAAAGGATAACCGCACAAGCTGTAATGATATTTTCGATAGAAGCTGCGTCGGTAAAAGGAGCCCGGATTGAAAATTTATTTCCCTGGTAGCTCAGACTTATTTCGGTACCGGAAGCTTTCTTTTTTGTTGCAACTACCTGCAGGGCACAAGTTTTACTTTTTCCCCAATAAAACGCGGGTATTGTCAACCGGTCTACCTGCTCTTTTATAAGCGGCTCGTCGCCATTGGCAATAATTAAGCGGCTGTTTTTAAAAAGCAGCAGCTTCTCTTTCAGCTTTTCAGTATTGTTTTTGAAGCCTTCGCTATGGGCACTACCTATGTTGGTAAGTACGCCGATGGTGGGTTGTATAATCTCCCGCAACTGCCGCATTTCACCAGGTTGGCTAATGCCTGCCTCAAATATAGCCAGGTCGTTTTCGGGTTCTATTTCCCAAACGCTCAAAGGCACCCCAATTTGCGAATTGTAACTTTTAGGACTTCTGACAATTGTCTTATCTGCCTGTAGCAACT
>JBCNOR010000640.1:0-2985 GCA_039593785.1 Niabella sp.
CGATTGTCCGGAAATGAAATACATATTTTTAATCAGCCCTTTTGTCATATGGGACTGGAATGAATATTAAAATACCAACCTGCTACAGTTTCTGCAGAAAGTAATTGAAATGATCATAAAATGCCTTGTAATTACAGGAATAAAGATGGTGAAATAGCCATTTCAACCAACTGCTGGTAGCTTGCAGCAAGCTTACATTACTATACATCATTAACTAAAGTCTATTCCTATCTTCCGGAAATACTAGATACCCGTAAACATGGCATTAATAGCTTTATGATAACCCGGGTCGGTATGTTGATACAGCAATTGCAAAAAATCTATTGTTGTGGCTCTATGAGGATAGCGGTATTTCTGAATGAACAGACGGAGAATCGCATTGAGTTTATTTTCGCCAACCAGCTCAGACAGTTTCACCATTGTCATAGCGCCTTTTGAATAGGCAATATGCGAACCGGATGCGTCCACCTTGTACAATGGCATTTCCCGGCTCAGTCCTTTTTCAGATTCATATATCTGCTGATGCATTTTTAATCTTTCTTTCATTTTTTTTTCGCCATATAGTTGTTTATAAAGCATCATCTCCGTGTACATGGCCAGGGTTTCTGTAAGCATGGCTGCTCCCTGTCTTTCATCAGGGGCGACCTGGTTATTGCCCCACCAAAGATGGGACACTTCATGTCCTGCGAGTTCATTAATAACATCCTGTTGTTGGTCGGCTTTTAGGTTTGCATGGAAGGCCATGTGTTCCGTCATAAAAATAACAGAAGGGTAAGCCGTGGCATTGAATCCGTTTGTAAAAGAAGATACCTCAGCAAAAACTAACGAAGGGAAAGGGTATGCTCCAAAATTCCGGGTACAATACTCCAGGGTTTGCCGGGCATTTTTTATCAGCTGCGCAACGTTTTCGCTGTGGCCCGGGTGATAATAAATATAAATAGGAATGTTTTTGAATGCGGATTTTTGTACCGCATATCTGGCTGAAGATAAGGCGAACCGGAATGGAATCAACTGACCGGATTGATACCTGAAAAAATTTCTGCCGCCGTTTTTCCATTGTCGTACAAGGGATCCTGTACCAATTGCAGTTTGATCCGATGCTGTTGAAATCGTCATGTCCAACCGGATAAAGTCCCCGGGGTTGACATGGGGTGCGTCCGGGGGCGGCAGGGCTGTAGCAGGACCCATCTTATTGGCTTTTCTTAAGGAAGCATCGGTTATTTCCAGGGAAGATTGATAGCCTATAACCGGGTAGTAACGGCTGATTCTCATAAAAGCTCCGTTGCCAACAATGGCGTTAAACGGGCTATGCGCGTTCACCGGGTACCATTTATAATGCATACGAAATTCCAGCTTCGCGGTGTCCCCGGGCAACATGGGTTCCGGAAGCAATACTTCTGTAGTCTTTGGAGCAATTGTGATATGCTGGTTATTGATGTGCAGTACTGCATAAGCTGTGTTTAATTCATCATTAAACCGGATCAGCATGCCTGAAACAGGCTGCTCCCTGAGATTGCGGATGATATAGGTCCCGGAGATAGTATAAGCAGACCTGGCGGGATAAAGATCTATTTGTGTTTGCACTTCTGTAACAGTGGGCTGAGGCATGGACTGATATTTACGGTAAGACTTTTCATAGTTGATTGCATGCTCTGTTTTCACCTGCGCTGTTTCATACCTGTATCCCTCATTAAGTTTTTGCCCCCCTAAAAGGGTAAATGCTACCAGCACTACTACGGCCAAACAGGTCATCATCCTGTAGTAACGAATTTTAAATAGCCGGAAAACCAATATTAAAGTGAGCATTACGCCGCATCCCAATAACCATCTTGAAAAGAACCAGTAAAGATATTTATCGTACCCGGTAAAATCGCTGTAGACCCCATTGAATCCGGATAAAAATCTCAAAACAGGCAATGTTATAAATTTCGCAGAAAGAGGAGTGCCTAATGTCACTGTCAACACTATAGTAATAGCTAAAGCAATATACCGGTTACTGGCTACCGCATTAACACTAACGACGCCGGCACTGAGTAGAATAAGAGGCAATGTGTTAAATATAAAGACTCCGCCATAAGCTTTATAATCAAAAAAGGGATATTGATAAATGTATTGAAAAAAGATCCCTTCCGCGATAAAGAAAAATGTAAAAACACTAATAAGCATACCAATGCTTATAAAGTGAGCCAGGTGCCGGGTAAAGTGGTAATAAGTCGCATGCTCTATTAAATGAAACCGGGAAGTATGGCTACGCCAGCAAATATCATTACCAAAGTACAGAACGATAAAAGCGCCGGGAATATAAAGGTTCTGGTTAATAGTTTGAGCCATTAGTCCTGAGGAAGAGTAGAGTTGTGGAAGCCGGATGCCTTTTTCAATTTCGGCGTATAACTCCATTCCCAGGTTAAACAGTACTAAAATTAATGCTGCAGCGGTTGCCACGTTCTTAAACAGGTATATAAGGTCGATTTTTATGAACGATTGAACAGCTTTAAATAATGCTCTTACATTAAATCGCGAAACTGCGGGCGGGGAAGCAACAATAGCATGATCAAACTCCGAGCTATCTGCTGCCGGCTTCATTGGATTCCCTGGAAAGCGGCGATGGGCCCGCCTGGATGAAAAAAGTTTTGCAGCATAAAAAACAAGACCTGCAGATACAATGGTCACAGTTAACCTGTTCAATAAGAAATAACCGGAAAGAGGTACCAATAGTGTATTACGCTGACTAATGGAAAAATGCCTGCTGTTACGAAAGTAACCCGACAAACCAAACGGATCTGCGAGGGCAGCAATTTGTTGTGCCGCTTCTGATTGCGGCAGGGCATTGGCCATAAAAGGAGAGCCCGAATAGATAAGGGCAACCATGTATAGTATATAAAGGAATATTCCGGCTAATACCATTAGAAGCCTGTTATTAAGCATCAATGCAATTGCCGTTAGTACACTGCATACCATTACGGTATTAATAAGACCAAATACCAG
>JBCNOR010000641.1:0-2982 GCA_039593785.1 Niabella sp.
AAAACAATGAACACCAGGTTAGGCCATCTAATAAGTTTGAAAAATGGCTTTATCAGCGCCATACATGTTTATTGATTATACGGAAGTTCATAACTGTATCCTTAGGTTGAAGCAACTGAAGATACAGCATCCCAATGCCCGTTTATTTTTAATACCTTTTCGATAACGTCCCTCACACAGCCATCTCCTCCCTTTTTCGAAGAAATATACTGCGCTACTGCTTTAATATCATTAACTGCATCTGCAGGGCAGCAGCCCAGTCCTACCTTTTCAAAAACGGGCAGATCAGGCATATCATCTCCCATGAACAAACAACCGGCTAAATCAAAACCGTGCTGATCTGCAAGATTAGCAATAAACGTTCCCTTATCTTTTATGCCAAAGAAAACATCCTGTATACCCAGGTAATTCATCCTTTTTTCAACGGCACTCCGGGAGGAGCCGCTCACAATAAAAATTTTATACCCTTTTTTTATAGCTAACTGTAAAGCGTAACCATCTTTCACATTCATTGTCCTCGCCATCTCCCCGCTTTCCAGTACCAACACCCTGCCATCGGTAAGCACGCCATCTACATCAAAAATAAACGTAGTTACCTTTTTAAAACTGCTTAAAACATTCATGCGATCTCTTTTGTTTGCCTCCGGCAAGGGCCTTTTTTACAATACGATTATCCTAAAACCTGCAACCATCCCGTGGCGGATGCAAATGTAGGCGAATGATCAATGCCAAACATTAATCCAGCGGGTTAAGCGGCTGACCTAAAATGCTTTCGGTTAAAAATTCGTATAATTTTAATAATTGCGGATGTTTTTCCAGCAGGGCCCGGTGTTTGTTGATGGTTTGCATATCTCCCCTTGCCGCCGGGCCTGTTTGCAGGCTTGAGGGAGCTGCATCATGAAGCCTGTAGAAGGTATTATCGATCAGCGGTAAGAGCTCGGTAAACTCAATACCCTCCTTTTTGCAATAGCCTTCAGCGAGAGCAAACAGATGGTTAGAAAAATTGTTCACCAGTACGGCACCGACATGCAGCTTGGTTCGTTTATCAAAATCGGCGCTAAAGGAAGCTTCTTTGTATACCGACCGGGCCAGTTTATTTAACACATTTCTTGTTTGCTCATTAACTCCTTCTATATATATAGGTATTTCCGGTATCTGTTCCTGCTCCTTACGCAAACTTTGTAAAGGATAAAAAACACCATAATTATCCGTTACATCTTTCAATACATCCATTTGTACAGCGGCGGCAGTATGCGCTACCACTTTCCCGGGCAATCTCAGATCATTAGCTACGTTTTTGATCGCATCATCAGCTACGGCAATAATATATACATCTGCATCTTTATGGATGAGGCTTGAATAATTAGCCGATTCAGTATTCCATTCATAAGCTAACCCGGAAGCGGCGCTGGCATTCCTGCTCAATATCTGTACAATATGGTGGCCGGCTGCAACGAATTTCCTTCCCAATACGGCAGCTACATTACCCGACCCGATCATTACAATGTTCATACTATAAAGATACCACTTAGACGGACAAAACATGATGGTTCACAATATCTTCCCGGTAATAAACAAGATTCGGGGTAAAGTATGAATCGTGTTATTTTGACCGATATCAATTTAAAACCACGATCGCTCATCGCGCAGTTCTAATCTTTAACTTCGTAACTGCATGAACGTACAAAGCTGGGTTGTAAAAATCTTCCGCGCCAGATTAAAACTACTGGCTGCCATTTCTAAAAAAAAGGCAGGCAACGAGGCTTTTCGCATTTTTTGTACGCCCTATTTCAGGATGGCCTATAAAGACACCCAAATGGAAAAGGCCGAACGGTTGTCCTTTAGATCTGGCTCTGTCAATACAGTAGGGTATCGATGGAATAAGGGCGGCAACAAAAAGCTGCTCATTGTACATGGCTTCCGATCGGCTGCAATTAATTTCCTTCACTTTGTAGCCCCGCTTGTGGAGAAAGGTTATGAAATTGTGACTTTTGATGCCCCTGCACACGGGTTAAGTGAAGGCAAAAGCCTTAATGCCATAGAATATAAAGATTTTATTGCCTCGTTACACCAGCAATTCGGCCCTTTCGATGCCTTTCTCTGCCATTCATTTGGCGGACTGGCTGTGAGTATGAACCTGGCGGAATTGCCAGTGAACTCCGATATTAAAACCGTACTCATCGCCCCTGCTGCTAACTCCAGGCAGTTAATTGAATTCTTTTTTAAAGAAATGCATATTAAGGATGAGTTAGTGCAGGAACACTTTTATGCAAACATTCACCGGCTTAGTGGCAAAAACATAGAATGGTTTTCAATTGCCAGGTGCGCCGGTACTATTAAAGGCCCCGTTCTTTGGATCCACGATAAAGATGATGCGGTTACTCCTGTCCAGGACGCCCTCAACGTTCAGCAAACCCACCTAACCAACTTCCGCTTCCTGTTTACTTCCAACCTTGGTCATCGCCGCATTTACCGGGATAAAGAGGTGGTTTCGGCCATTATTAATTTTCTGTAGAAAAAGGGCGAAAACCTGCATATATTTATAAATAAGCGTTCATTTATAAAAAATGTACTAATCTTGTTGCCAAAAAACCGGCTGAAATGTGTTTATTTTACCCGGATACAGCACTTGCAGGTTCAAGGCTGAAGGGAAAAAAGGTCAATGTGTGGTCGGTTGTGTCCAAAAACTATAATTAAGAGAATTTAATAAATGGCTAAGAATTTACTGATAGTGGAGAGCCCTGCAAAGGCCAAAACAATTGAAAAGTTCCTGGGTAAAGATTTTCAGGTAAAAAGTTGCTTTGGGCATATACGCGATCTGGAGAAAGCAGGGATGGGAATCGATATAGAACATCAATTTAAACCCCGTTACGTAGTTAGCGATGGTAAAGAAAAGGTGGTAAGAGAGCTGAAATCGCTGGCCGGCAAAAGCGAAGAAGTTTGGTTAGCAACGGATAAGGACCGTAAAGGAGAAGCCATTAG
>JBCNOR010000642.1:0-2981 GCA_039593785.1 Niabella sp.
GCCTTCAGCCACCATGTTTAGCTCCAGCTGTGCAGCTTTTACCGAATAGCCTTTGCCGATCATATTGCCAAATGTACGGTTACGGCTGTATAAGGAATAGCAGGTGACTAATAAGTCGCCCAGGTATACAGATGCTGCGTAGTTGGCCGATCTTCCACCTGTAACCAGGTTGGCCTCATGTTCGCCCACCACAATATGTTCGGCTCCGAAGGTTCGTAAAAAAGCCGCCATTTCATCGGCGCAATTGGCAATATAAACACTTTGGAAATTATCGCCATAATCCAGTCCGTGAGCAATACCCGCGCCCAGGGCATATATATTTTTAAGAACAGCAGCATACTGCACACCCAGGATGTCATCGTTCACCACCGTATTAATAGCCGGTGAAGTAAAGTAGGCTGCAATCTTCTTTGTCATTTCGATATCGGCACCTGAAAAGGTGAGATAGGAGAGCTTTTCTGCTGCTACTTCCTCGGCATGGCAAGGTCCCAGCACTGCAAAATAGTTTTGTAGCGGTACATTAAACCGTTGGTTGAGGTATTCGTTCAGCAGTATATTTTCTTTGGGGAGTATACCCTTTACTGCAGACAGGATCTTCTTGTTTTTCAGATCGCCGGGTTCCAGCTCCGACAATACCTCGGTGGTATACGCTGATGGTACCGCTATGATGAGTACATTAGCAGCAGCTACCACTTTGCTCAGATCCGTTTCAATTTTTAAAAGCTTTGTTTTTAAAACCGCCGACGTGAGGTAGTGCGGATTATGAGCTCTTTTCTTTATATAGGAAGCAGATGCATCATTTCTTACCCACCAATTTACCTTGTTACCATTATCTGTAATGATCTTTACCAGCGCAGTAGCCCAGCTGCCACTTCCTATAACACCAAATTTTATCGCCATTATGTGTGATGTGGAACCTGATCCTGAAGCTGAAAAACTAATATTTCGGCTTCAGGATCAGGTCGTCTTAATATTCTATTTCTTAAATGTATAAAAGCTATTGGCCTGTTGTGTACAGGTTACTACCAGGTCGTTAATACAAACATGTGCCGGCAATCCCGCGCAGTAAAAGATGATATCCGCAATATCCTGTGCTACTAATGGTTCAATACCTTCATACACTTTCGCCGCTTTATCATCATCACCTTTAAAACGGACATTTGAGAATTCTGTATCTGCTGCGCCGGGGTGAATAGCTGTAACCTTGATATTAAATTTCAGCAGCTCTATTCTCATGGCCTGGCTGAGGGCATTCACTGCATGCTTCGTAGCGCAATACATATTTCCCTGTGCATACACTTCTTTGCCCGAAATAGAGCCCAGGTTAAAAATATGGCCGCTTCCGGCATCGATCATAAAAGGTAAAACAGCCTTGGTCATATAAGCCAGGCCTTTTAAATTGGTATCCACCATGATGTCCCAATCATCAATACTCGCTTCATCAAAATTATCTCTCCCAACAGCCAAGCCTGCATTATTGATGAGTATATCAATCTGTTTCCATTCGGGCGGGAGACTGTTCACGGCAGCCTGTACGTCAGCTTTGCTTCTTATATCAAAAGATAAAGGCAAGGCTTTTACATTGTACTCTTTCTGTATTTTTTCACTCAATAATTCCAGCCTTTCTTTGCGGCGACCGGTAATAATCACATCGTAGTTATGGGAAGCAAATTTCAAGGCACAGGCTTCACCGAATCCTGATGTAGCGCCTGTAATTAAAACTATTTTATTCATCGTATCACTCATTAATCAGGCGTTAAATATCGGATAAAAAATCTTCAATTGCTTTATTCGCCTCTTCAGGCTCTTCTATCATACCTAAATGACCTGATTTTTTTAAAATATTGACAGAAGAAATGGATGGAATGGAGGCTTGCTCAATTGTTTTGTCCAGCGGTATAACCTCATCCTGCCTGCCATAAATAAAGAGAACAGGAACTTTTACTTTCCTGAGTATTTCTACACGATCGGGTCTCTGCATCATCGCTTCGTAATACCTGATTACCGCTTCTTTAGTCATATCGGGCAGCTGGCTCATAAAGCGCTCATATAGTTCTTTGTTATCGGTTTTAGTAATAGCTGCAAACATTTTAGGCGCAGTAGTTTCAAGAAAAGGCCTGGCGCCATGTTTATCTGTAAACTCTATGCCTTTTTGCCTGCCGGCTTTTTTTTCATCGTTGTCTGCAGCAGCAGTGGAGTGAAACAAACCTAGTCCTGATAGCAGCTCAGGATATTTTTCTGCAAATGCCAAAGCTATATATCCGCCCAGGCTATGACCTATTACTGCCGCCTGTTCTATCTCTTCAGCCTCCAGTATCTCCTTTACAATTGCGGATACGCCTTCCATACTCACATCGCTGGTGAGTTCAGAAATACCGATACCGGGAAGATCGGGGGCGATAACCCTGTAGCTTTTCTGCAGGTAGTTGATTTGCTCCAGCCAGGCAGAGCTGTCTACGCCGAATCCATGTAACAGCACAACAGCATTGCCTTCACCTCCAGCCATGTAACTGATCAGTTTGCCTTCAACGGTTATTGATTTTCTATGCATATTTCTATATTTATAGTGTTAAGCAGATCAATTTATCTGGCAGGTATCCCCATGATTTTTTAAAACTTCGGCCTGATATCGAACGGGCCATATTGATGCTACGTGTTGGAAAGTTTTCTGCTCCTTATTTTTCGAATTATGGTGAGCAACAATAATGCCGCAGCCAGGCCGCTCATGATCTTCGATAGAACGTCTCCATGCCTGGTGTAAAAAGTGTCGGTTATGTAAGCCGGTATGGTTTGCTTTAACGCGCCGTCCAGGTTCCAGCCCAGTTGTTGGATGACGTTTCCAAACGGATCAATAAAGCAGCTGATGCCTGTATTGGCGCTGCGGGCTACCCATTTGCGGCTTTCTATGGCACGCAGCCGGGCATAGTTCATATGTTGTTTATACCCCTGTGTGTCACCCCACCAGCCATCGTTAGTAATAA
>JBCNOR010000643.1:0-2968 GCA_039593785.1 Niabella sp.
GGCGTTTTTTAGACCCGTGGCGTTGCATTCTGATTTTAACCGCCATAGAAATGGAAATTGTTTTTGGGTTAATAAATTAATTTCGGACTGCAAAGATAAATTTATTTTTTTAAAAATAAGTTTATGTAAAGGAAATTATCCCGATTCTTTAACAGCTTTTAATGAAGCTATACCAGCATATTGTCGATCAATCTGACCTCACCTAAATAGGCAGCGATCAGGGCCACCATTTTCCTGGATTGATCGTAATCAGACAGGATCTCTAAAGTGTCTGCATCGGCCAGTTCAATATAGTCCGGCTTAAAGCCTTTTTCCTCCATGATATCCCTGCATTCTTTTCTGACAATGGAAAAGGGCTGCATGTTCTTTTTTGCCTGTATCGATACCAGGCACTGGTAGATCAACCCTGCGATATTACGTTGTGGCTCAGTAAGTCTCCGGTTGCGGGAGCTCATGGCCAGGCCGTCGGCCTCACGCATAGTCGGCACAATTTCAATTGTCACAGCCATCTTTTTGCTATCGACCAGTCGATTCAATACAGCACATTGCTGAAAATCCTTTTGACCCAGGTACAGCTTATCGGGTTGCGTGATCTGCAGCAGTCTTTCCACCACCTGCGCTACTCCCTGAAAATGCCCCGGGCGGTAAGCTCCTTCCAGCACGGTCTCGAGATAACCAAGGTCATATGGCTCCGTTATTTTTTTCCCATCAGGATATACCTCCTGCTCTTCAGGCAGGAAAAGCACATCGCAACCGGCTTCCGTAAGCATTTTGATATCTTCTTCAATGGTTCGGGGATATTTTTCAAGGTCTGATGGATTATTGAACTGGGTTGGATTGACAAAAATGCTGCACACAGCAAGATGCTGGTCTTTTTTTGCTGCCCCGATCAGGGAAAGGTGCCCCTGATGAAGTGCTCCCATGGTGGGTGCAAAGCCAATAGGTTTGCCGGCAGCTTTTTCTTCTGCCAGATAAGATTGAAGGGGTTCTATTTTTTTGAAAATAAGCATACTACAAGTAATAAAGCAAAAATCTTATACAATCAATTTCACCTCTGATCAGGAAAGGATTCGTATTTTATAATAATTCCGTACCTTTGCCGCCAAACCTACGTGAAAATGATGGGATTTTCCTTATTTTTTTGAAAAAGAATTCAGGAAAGTTGGGCTTCATAAATTAATTAAATATTGCAGCTACGTAAAATTCCCGGTGCAGGAATTGCAGACTTTACAATCAACATTTCATTAGGAAACAATCAATTTGTTCATGTCAGTACAAAGTAAGAAGCGCATACTCATTATCACCAACGAGCTATCCCCTTATCTTGAAATCACAGATTTTGCCACCATATTAAATAAGCTTTCTGTCAAAACTTTTGATTCCGGAATGGAAGTCAGGGTAATTATGCCCCGATTTGGTATCATTAACGAACGCAGGCACAGGTTACATGAAGTGGTAAGGCTTTCAGGTATCAATGTTGTGGTGGATAAAGACGATTACCCGCTGCTCATCAAGGTAGCCTCGCTGCCCAACGCCCGTTTGCAGGTTTATTTCATGGATAACGAAGATTTCTTTAAAAGAAAGGCTGTTTTCAGAGATGAGCATGAGCATTTTTTTGACGATAATGTTGAAAGGCTGATTTTCTTCTGTAAAAGTGCATTGGAAATTGTTAAAAAATTTGGCTGGCCTCCGGATGTAATTCACTGCCATGGCTGGATGACTTCCCTGATACCGATGTTCTTAAAAACAGCTTACAAAAAAGAGCCGGTCTTTGTTCATTCCAAATCTATTTATACCGCTCAGAATCCGCAGTTTAAAGAAGCACTCGGACCTGATTTCCTGAAGATGGTAATGAATAGCGCTGCATTAAAGGATAAAGACCTGGAGCCTTATAATAAAAGTAACAATGAAGCGTTAGTATACGGCGCATGCAAATATGCTGATGTCATTGTCCACGGAGAAGAAAAATTGAATAAGGAAATAATGACGGAATTCAAATCAGGCAAGGGGAAAAAGGTTATTCCTTACAGCCCTGACTGGATGGAGAATATCGATCCGTTATTTGATCTTTATCAAAGTCTTGCCCAGGATTAAATAAGACCAAATTTCTGGCTGCGCAATTGCGTCCGTATATAATAAGATTGATCACATTAGAAAGAAGAAATCATTTGAAGACCATATTATATAAAAATATAAAAGCCTTTACGCTATGTGCAGGCTTTTTTTCGTTAGTTGCAGTAGCCTGTAAAGAAAAAAGTGCTGTAGGTACCGACCTTATACCGCCGGTAGACAATATCAAAACGTTTGAGATAGATAACTTTACCATGACGGTAAAAGCTTCTTATTTCGATTCACTCTGGACAAACAACGAAGGATTTCCATTGGTGACTATCGGTCGCATTACGAATGATGCCTTTTATGGAAAAACCGCAGCAGGTGCATACATGCAATTTGTACCGCCTGTTACCAACTTCACTTTCCCGACAGGCTTCGTTATCGATTCAACAGTATTATCCATACCCTACTCCAACTTCGTATATGGCGATACTAACCGTACGAACCTCAGCCATGCCATGTACTTAAAGGCATACCAGATCACCGATGACTTTAAAAGAGGAGATGGTTCGAAAAAATATTACAGCTTCAGTCAAATTGCCTACAACCCCACTCCTATTGGTAGTGGTACTATTACCGTGAAATCATTAACAGACACGGTGGTTGTTCTGACTGATACTGTCAGTAATCTGCTTCGTTTAAAGCTGGACCCGAGTGTTAATGCCATATTTACCAATATGACTGCCGCACAAGGTGCTTCAGCAGATGCTTTCCAGGATTATTTCAGAGGTATCTTCCTGGGACCTGATACAAATGTACTGGCGCAGAACACACTGGGATATTTTGCCCTTGCCGGTGGCGGTATTTATGCTTCTTATACCAATGCTCAATTGGAAGTCTACTATCATACTGC
>JBCNOR010000644.1:0-2966 GCA_039593785.1 Niabella sp.
CACGCCTTGGTGAATTTTTCAATAATGCCTTGAGAGGTCACATTCATTTCACCACCGCCAAAAGCCATTTTAACTTTAAGGTGTTTACTGTATAGTAGTAAGTCCATTTCTTCAGCTGAATAATCACGCAGCTTCTTATCATTATCAAACAATCCCGATCCCTGGTACATTGCATTTTCCCAGGTGGCAAACACAGGTACCTGAACAGCGCCTTCATTCAAAGATTTATCTTTATCTAAAAAAGAGTCTGCCTTTACGCCCATCTTTTTGCCAAGGCCGCTGCATTGGGGACACATACCTTCGGGATCATTAAAAGAAAATACATTCGAGTTGCCAACAAAAGGTTTTCCCACCCTTGAGTATAACAACCGCAATACAGGAGCGATATCGGTAATAGTACCAACAGTTGAATGAGACCCTCCCCCTAACCGCTTCTGATCTACTACAATCGGCATGCTTAAATTCTCAATGGCATCGGCATGTGGTGGTGCATACCGCGGCAGGAAGTTACGTACAAACATGGTGAAATTCTCGTACAGCTGGCGCTGTGCTTCGGACGCAATTGTATCAAACACAATGGATGATTTACCAGAACCCGATACGCCGGTGAAGATCGTGATCTTTTGTTTGGGTATGCTTAGCGATATATTGCAAAGATTGTTTTCACGGGCACCTTTTATATGTATAAAACCTTTATCCATTTGTCAGCTGTATTGATGAGTCGTTTAGAGTAAAAAAAAGGGCATGCAAAATAGGTTATTTTTTTGACCGGGGCGAAATTTTTGTTGCCAACCAGAAGATTAATATATCGCCGCCGCACATCGCGGCTCGATGCGGTGTTTAGCTGAAGCATAACCCCTGCAACTATAGGGTTAACGGAACCATTTATTTTTCCTGATTGGAAAGACGAATAGAAGCGGTGTTCATCGAAATCATTGGGTAGCCGCTAGGCGGCATAGACGTTAATTTTTTACGCAATACATCTATAAAGAGGTAGTGCCTCCGGCACTATTTACTTTTTCTCAGGTCACTATTGTAGGCCGCATCTTTCATTCGTTTTCTCAAGATAGTTAGTTTCACTTACACAGCTACGCATCTCTTAAATTAAAAATTACCCCCTGAATTAGGTATCCGTCACAGTTACTCAGCACCCAGCAAATGGCTAGCTTTATAGTAACTAAACCAATCAAAATGAGCTCTTTTAAATACGCTGCAAAAAATGCGGCGCCGATATATGAATCGGTGGTCAATAATAAGGGTAAAAAAATCATCAACAAAATACTGATGGGCACTTATGTAACCCTGCTGGAGCAGCAGGGCAACTGGTGCAGGGTTGCCACGGCGGGTCCCGATGGTTGGATGCACTCAGACAATCTCACCGATCATATGGGTCTCAAGATCTTCTTCCTGGATGTGGGCCAGGGAGACGGCGTGCTGATCGAAATTGGTAATTACCGGATCCTGATCGATGCGGGTCCTGACAACAGCATGTATAGCTATTTAACAAAATGGCAGTTCAAATACCTGCTCGATGATCACAAAAAGATCCATATTGATTATGTAATCATCAGCCATTTTGATACCGATCATTATAAAGGTATTATCAAAATCCTGGAGGATACCCGCTTTACCTTTGGCACATTAGTACACCCCGGTATACTGAAGTTTGCCACCAAAGACAATCCATATAACACCGGGCTGGGCAACACCATAAAACAATCAGGAAAAACGATTCTCACCCATGTGTTTGACGACTTGCTCCACATCAATGAAGCGCAACCTTTTAACCGGGATATTTCCAATTTTATAGAAGCCTTACTTAAAGCGAATAGCGAGGGAAGAATAATGGCCACCCAAAGATATGGGAAAGGCGCTTTTATACTTAATGAAACAATTGAAGGAAAACCTTTTAGCATGGAAGTGCTGGCGCCTGTTATGGAAAACACGCCCAATGGAAAAGGTTTTATGTATTGGAAAGACGATGGTAAAACCATTAATGGTCATAGCCTGGTGATCAAGCTTCGTTTTGGCAACAGAACCGTTTTGCTCGGTGGTGACCTGAATACCCTTTCGCAGGAATACCTGATAACCCAATACGGGAGTAACAACCCGTTTGAAGTAGATGTGGCTAAGTCTTGTCACCACGGCGCTTCCGATTTTACTGAAAAGTTCATGCAGATGGTAAACCCCTATGCTACTGTTATTTCATCGGGTGACAATGAAGGATACAGCCATCCCAGGGCAGATGCAATAGGTTGTGCCGGCAAATACTCCAAAAGCAGGCGGCCCCTGGTATATTCTACCGAGCTGGCCCGGTCTACAGATCTCAGCAGCAACAAAATACTCTTTGGCATGATCAACCTCCGGTGTAACGGCTCGGATATCTTTATGAGCCAGATGAAGGAACAGAAAAATGATGCAGATCTCTGGGACGCCTACGAAGTTATGTGAAGGCTTTATCGGCAGCTTTCAGATCAATCATTTTAGCCTTTGATGTGTGCAACTGATATAAGACAGCTCGGGGCATACTATTTGTTTATTAGTTATAAAAAATAATGGCCATCTCAAAAGCAAAAACCAATAAATTAGGCGTTAAAAATTCCCTGGTAAACAATATCAACGCGCGTAAGGAAAAAGGTGTAAGCAGAAGCAAAGCAGATTCTACGATCAGTAAAAAAGCCTACGAAGACATGCAAACTAAATGGAGCCGTAAGAAAAAAAATGATTAAGTAGCATAATGACCCGTTAGCTCATAATCTGCAAGGCAGCTTCTTCGCCGGTGTTAATAGCTCCCTCCATAAAACCCTGCCAGTCGGCCAGGTGCTCACCGGCAAAATGGGTATGCCTGAACGGCTCACTCAGTATAGGCCTTAACGAAAACCATTGCCCCGGGCCGTATAATGCATAAGCACCTTTTGAAATGGCATCATTACCCCAGTAATAATTCACCTGTTTACGCATCAGAG
>JBCNOR010000645.1:0-2961 GCA_039593785.1 Niabella sp.
ACGGAAAAAACAATACCGCTACTCAGCTGGGTGATTTTAAAGAAATTACTAATAATGAGACACCGGATTACAACTATGATAGCTGTGGCAATACCATCAGCGATGCTAATAAGAATATCCCGTTTATTAGATATAACTACCTGAACCTCCCGGACAGTATCGAGGTAACCGGCAAAGGAAATATCCGGTATGTTTATGATGCTACGGGCAATAAGCTTCGGAAGGTTGTTACAGACAAGACTTTCTCGCCTGCTAAAGTTACCACTACAGATTATATCAGTGGGTTTGTATATCAGAACGATACCCTGCAGTTTTTAACCCACGAGGAAGGGCGCGTGCGGGCGATATACAAAACGGGCCAACCCATTGATTACAAATATGACTATTTCCTGAAGGACAATCTGGGAAATACGAGGATGGTGCTGACCGAGCAATCCGACTTCAGCATGTACGCTGCCACCATGGAATCTGAACGGGCAGCTACAGAATCTGCCCTGTTTAGTAATATAGATGAATCACGGACCACAAAACCAGTTGGGTATCCCGATGACCAGGTTACAGTAGACACTTCCACAACCGACAATCAATTTGTTGCTAAATTAAATGCGGGCGACGGCGGAAAGAAGATCGGGCCGGCCTTGGTATTAAGGGTAATGGCCGGTGATACCATACAAATCGGTACCAGGGCATTTTATAAATCTACGGGCCCCAGCGAAAACCACTCTGCTTCACCGGAAGATATGCTTGCCTCTTTGGTTCAGGCTTTTGCGCGGTCCAATGGTTCAGGAGATCTTTCCCATGGGGATGTAGACGAAATATCTGAAGAATCTCCCCTGGGTAACCTTACCAGTAATGATTTTCAACGGCTAAAGGAGAAAGATGCAGAAGAAAATCAGGTTAACAGGCCAAAAGCTTACCTAAGTTTTGCATTATTCGACGATCAGTTTAACTTAGTGGACGAAAATAGCGGTGTCCGGCAGGTAAAAAGTACCCCCGATGAACTGCAAACACTGGCTGTAGATAAGATGCCGATTGAGAAAAGCGGTTTTCTCTATGTCTATACCAGCAACGAAACTCCCCAGGACGTTTATTTTGATAATGTTGTTGTACAGAATATCACCGGGCCATTATTGGAAGAAACCCATTACTACCCGTATGGCCTTGCGATGTACGCGATTACCAGGACTGCTTATGGTAGCCTGCAGAACAAGTACCTGTACAACGGCATAGAAAAGATTGGTGATCTTGGTTTAGAGGATTACGATGCGCAGTTCAGGGAGCTGGACCCGCAGACCGGTCGTTGGTGGCAGATTGATCCGAAGATTGAGAATATGGAAGCCTGGTCGCCCTATGCTTCCAATTATGACAACCCGATCAGTTATAAGGACTTCCTGGGCGATGAGCCAAACGATAATGAAAATCCAGGATTCATTCAGGGCGTAGCAGATGGATTTGTCGGATATTTTTCGGCAATTGGCAATGCCGTAGCAAATCCTGGTCAAACGCTCAAAGCATTGGCTGCGCCAGAAAATCTGGCTAGTAATGCACTGAACACCTATACTTTTGGTGCGTCCAACACCGTTCAGACGCTGGCGGGAACGGCAAGTGCGATAATCAATGATGGCGCACACGGCGCTGGCACGGCGGTGGGAAAAATAGGTGCAGACGTTGCTGTGGCGTTAGTAACGGAAGGAGCTGGAAGAATCTTTAGTGCTGTTAAAAGTGCTGTACGAGGTACTCAAGTGGCAACAGATGCAGTGGCGGCAGAAGTAAAACCTTTAAGCCAAGTGCAAAAAAATAGGGCCGCCGGAAATGCTTTCCGTGACGAGCTTGCAGCTGCTTTGAGGGCCGAGGGAAGGGAGGTAGCGACAGAAGTCTATAAAAAAACACCTTTCGGAAAAAGATATATAGATATTGAGGTAAGTATCAAGGGCAAAGTGCAGGGCGGAATTGAAACTAAAGTTGGAAAGTCGCCTTATGGACTGGAACAAAGGGCAAAGGATTTATGGCTTCAAAGGGTAAAGGGCTACCCTGTAAATGTAGTTCGAAAACCAATAACATGGTAAAATGAAAGACATGCTTAAGGAATTAACGGGAAAAATTGATGAAACGCTAAAGCCATTTGGCTACAGAAAAAAGGGAAATACATTCTATTGCCGTCAAAACGGGAATTTAGCAATCATTAATTTGCAAAAGAGTGTAAACTCAAACAAAGAAAAGATTGTATTCACAATAAATATAGGAATCTGTTCAGAACTTTTAAAAAAACAAAATGGGCAAAGTGAAGCAATTCCAGATATTGATGAATGCCATTGGCGTATGAGAATTGGATACCTTTTACCTGAAAAAAATGACCGGTGGTGGACAATAAGTAACATTGATGATATTTCGAAGATCTCTGACGAAATTAAAAATGCGTTGGAGACAGCAGTTCTTCCTATCATTAAAAAAGTCAGTTCCGATGATAGCTTAATAAGCATTTGGAAGAGCGGCGAAGCTCCAGGTCTCACCGAATTAGAGCGAATAGAAAATCTATTAGGGCTGCTTAAGATTCAAGGTGCTGATGATATATCCCCTTTAGTTTCTGAAATTCTGAGATCCGTAAAAGGCAAACCAATAGAAAACTCAGTAAAACAATATTTAAAAGATGAATTCAATTATGAAACATAGATTTTTGGGTACGTGGAAAGTTGATGAGAATGATCCCGTTTCAGTGAAAAACTACGGTGATGTAACTATGACCTTTGAGGCTGAAGGCACATTAAAGTACGTTGTCAATAATGGAAAGGAGCAACAAATAATGCTTTTGACCTATGAAGTTCAAGATGACAAACTCATCACAGATCAACCTTCATCTCCTCAAAAAGAAACGACTAGATTTGAGTTCATATCTGATGATAAGTTGAAATTATTTTTTGATGGAGTTGAATCCAACTTCATTCGATCGAAAGAAAAAGAAGT
>JBCNOR010000646.1:0-2957 GCA_039593785.1 Niabella sp.
GGAAAAGCAGACATCATCGTAAAAGTATTGTTGCGCTGTTATAGTATGGAGCTCCTTATACCACGATTGTAGAGGCCTTACCGAACCTATCTATTATTACTTACAAATCAAAAATCATTCTTACATTTACCCCCTAATTTTTATCTAATGGCTTATAATCTTTTAAAAGGAAAGAAGGGAATTATATTTGGTGCGCTGGATGAAAAATCCATTGCCTGGAAAACAGCCCAAAAATGCTACGCTGAAGGAGCAGAAATAGTATTAACTAATGCGCCGGTAGCGCTTCGTATGGGTGCTATTAACCAACTGGCTGCAGAATGTGGCAATGCGCCTGTTATTGGTGCCGATGTTACCAGTTTGGATGATTTAAAAAACCTGTTTGAAAAATCGATGGAGCATTTTGGTGGAAAAATCGACTTCATTCTCCACTCTGTAGGTATGGGCCTTAACGTACGTAAGGGCAAACATTATACAGAAATGAACTACGAATGGAATCAAAAAACCTTCGACATCTCTTCAATAAGCCTGCATAAAGTTTTAAGAACCGCCTGGGAACTGGATGCTTTAAGCGAGCACGCCAGTGTTATTGCCCTCACATATATCGCTGCACAACGTGTGTTTCCTGACTATAATGAAATGGCGGATGCCAAGGCATTACTGGAAAGTGTAACGAGAATGTTTGGCTATTATTACGGAGAAAAAAATAAAGTGCGGGTGAATACCATTTCTCAATCTCCTACCCCAACTACTGCAGGAAGCGGCGTTAAAGGCTTTGACAGCTTTATTAACTATGCTGAGAAAATGAGTCCTTTAGGCAATGCGCCTGCAGAAGCTTGTGCTGATTATATCGCAGTAATGTTTAGCGACCTTACTAAATATGTTACGATGCAGAATCTCTTCCATGACGGAGGTTTCAGCTTTACGGGTGTTACGCCTAAAGTGCTGGAAGCGATGGGTGGCGAACAAGAAGCATAATCCAATTCAATACTTCATAGTAAAGCCCGGCATCTTTATCGTGCCGGGCTTTTTATTAGTTGATCAACGATTATATTAATTGCAGCTTGGCTACCTTAGGATCCACTTCTACTATATCATCTTCAAAATTGAGTTTAATACGCCATTTTCGAAGTGTAGCCGCACCCATTACAACTTCTTCATTCAGATCAGGCACAACAAAAAATTCATCCGATAATAAAACATCATTGATATAAAAATCAAGTATAACAGCATATTCAACTTCGCTAAATAGTGCATGCCCCGACATACTGAGTCTTCTAATGCAACCTAATGGATGTAACATTGCTATACCCTCAATAATATCTGGGTGAACACAGGAATACTTAGTTCCGCTGTCAAACAAAGTATACAAATGCTTCTCCCCTTTTGACCCGGCATACAACAACGGAAATTTTAAAATAGACATAGGTTTTGCTTCTATAAAAGTTACGATTTATAAATTGTAAAACCTAGTAGCATTTCCTCCATAAAAAGCAGCTTTTTCGTTTTCGGAAAAAGAAGAAAAATAAGCATCTACAATGCCCTTCATTTTTTTGTAAGAACCCGCTACCAAGCAAACCGGCCAGTCACTTCCATACATAATGCGTTTAGCGCCAAAAGCTTCAACCACTATATCCAGGTAAGGTGTAAAATCCTTTGGCTTCCACTTTGTCCAATCAGCCTCCGTAACCATACCACTGATCTTACAATATACATTAGGTAATTCAGCAATTGCCTGCATATCCCGCTTCCAGCCCTCCACTGTTCCTGCCTTTATGTAGGGCTTTGCGATATGATCTATTACAAACCGCTGATCGGGAAAAGCAGCTGCCAGCTTACGGGCATACCTGAGCTGATCGGGGAATATCAAAATATCGTAAGTATAATTGTACTTAAGCAATAGACTGATGCCATTCATAAACTTCTTTCGCAGCATCAGCGCACGGTCCTTTTCACCCTGCAGTACGTGGCGAAATCCTTTGAGCTTCTTATAATAGCGGTAATGCGCCAGCTTGTCTTCTATATTCTTTGCCTGCAGATCAACCCATCCTACCACACCTCTTACAAAATCGTTTTGTATGGCGTTGGTAAGCTGGAAGAGATTCTCTACCTCAGACTGATCGCTCTGCACTACCACACAGCCATCCAACCCATTTTCTTCCAATACCGGCTTTAGATCTTTTGGAAGAAAATCCCTTTGTATCTTTTTCATCGAATCATCGATCCAGCTATCTCTTACCGGATCAAACACCCAAAAATGCTGATGTGCATCTATTCTTAAAGCCATAAACTATTTTATTAAACAACAAAAAACAACAGAGGACTGCCGACCTGCTCCAGTCAACCGTCCTCCGCCATCTCTGATAAAATATTATTTACTCCACGCAACGCAGGTCTGGCTGGATGTACCCAAACCATCAATACCCAGTTCAATTACGTCGCCTGGTTTTAAATATACAGAAGGATTAAAGCCCATGCCCACGCCAGCAGGAGTTCCTGTAGATATTACATCTCCGGGTAACAATGTCATAAACTGGCTTACATAAGAAATAACATGCGGCAATTTAAAAATGAAATTAGCAGTAGTGCCATCCTGCATGGTTTGCCCATTTACTTTTAACCAAAGACGCAGGTTGTCGGGATCCGCAATCTCATCTTTAGTGGCCAGAAACGGTCCTAAAGGAGCAAAGGTATCACAACCTTTACCTTTATCCCAGGTACCACCCCGCTCTAACTGGAAGGCGCGCTCACTCACATCATTGTGCAATACATAACCGGCAACATAATCCATTGCTTCAGCCTCCTCTACATAACTGGCTTTTTTACCAATTACAATCGCCAGCTCCACTTCCCAGTCTGTTTTTAAAGAATCACGAGGTATAACAATATTGTCGTTAGGTCCCGATAAAGAAGTAGATGATTTCATAAAGATCACAGGCTCTGTAGGAACAGTAGCCCCG
>JBCNOR010000647.1:0-2946 GCA_039593785.1 Niabella sp.
AAACACGCGCATCGAATTTACTATCAGCAAAAAATGTGAAACACCTGTGAGTATCTACTGCGCCACAAATTAATTTATGAAGGCAACCAAAATTTTTATTTCAGCATTAACTTTGTTAGGTTTAACATTAGTATGGCATGCATGTACAAAAAAAGACCACACAAACCCCAATGACTTTTTTGAGCAAAAGGATAATTTGGCTTTTTTTAAAGCCGCAAATGGCAAACTAGCCAAAGTTGATTTTTTAAACAAAACCATTGATCGATTTAAGATTTTAGATCAGTCTCAACATTTTGCAAGCAGGTTGCAGTCCTGGTATGGAGCTGCTCAATGGAACATGACCATAGTAGTAAATAATAAAGACGGGTTGTATACTTTAATTACTCCTTTTATTAATGACCGGGATACCGTTACCGCTTTGTTATTTGCTTATCACACTGACGGAGGTACCAAAACCATTTATCGTTTGTATAATAAAGACAATT
Organism: Niabella sp.; assembly: GCA_039593785.1. Lineage (GTDB taxonomy): Bacteria > Bacteroidota > Bacteroidia > Chitinophagales > Chitinophagaceae > Niabella. The sequence goes on from JBCNOR010000647.1 coordinate 486, forward strand.
ATAAAAAATACTTCAGTTATACAGGTGATAAAGAAGCCGCTACTATTAACCGTTCTACTGTAGAAGGTTGGTTGGGGCTTTTTTCGAAAACACATCAAAGGCTAAAAAGTGTACAGGAAGGGAAGACCTTACCCAGGACTATTTATTATGAATGGGAATGCATCAGGTACACCTGGACCTATGGTTACGACCCAGACGCATCTACAGGATTTGGAATGTCGGATTGGCAATGCACCTATAAAATAATTGATAAAGGGAGATATGATGAGGTGAAGGATGAATTAACTAATGAGCCTGATCCTATTCCAGGGGGAAGTGGTGGCGGTGGCACTGTGGAGGTATGGACGTACACCGAAATTCCAGCAAAAAATCAAAATATTATAGATTCTTTAAGGGGTTACAAATGTGCACAAGAGATTTTGGCTAAAATTCCTAACTTAGATTCAGCATCTGGTGCTTTGATTTATTCAATTTTCAATACAAACCCAGATGTAGATTTGAAATTTGGAGTTAATAATAATTTAAATAAAGATTCTTCAACAGATGGGACATCAACTCCCACACATGTTTATTCTCATTATTTTGCTTCTCGAATACAACTTAATCCTTGGGTTTTGCAAAATTCAACTCAAGAATATATTTTGGGAACTATAGTGCATGAAATAATACATTCCTATATTGACCTTTCTTATAATGCGATGACAATTAATGCTTCAGTTATATCTGGGTTCCCATATGATAGTTTGAAAATAAAGATATTTAAGGAGGTCTCTACAAATGATACTCATCACAATATAATTGCTAATAGCTATGTATCCACAATATCAAATTTTATCAAGAACTTTAATAGTAATGTTGATCCATGGGTTGCTGAAGCTATTGCTTGGGGAGGTTTGTCTAAAACAAAGCTATGGGCAGGTTTAAGGCCTTCATTTAGGGACAGTGTTTTGTTGGCTAATGAACAAGCCAGACTTAGCGGCTCTGACACTACAACATATCACGCATATAAATTAAGAAAATGTCCAATCAACTAATTACAAAGAAGTTTTTTTCTTTACTTATCATCTGCCTCACGAGCTTCCATTCTTTTGGGCAAATCAAAACCAATATAGTGGAGCTGCGCCAAGAGATAGAAAAAAAAATTGTTGGGGCTATAAAGGACAAAGATGTTGTTTCCAGATTGGTTTTAGCTAAGATTCAAATATCTGGCAGTGGATCCGAAGTAGATTATATTTTAACGCACAAAACCGAATATCAAAAAAAAATTGATAGCACGTTAAAAACCATCTCATATAAAAAACTATTCGAAAACGGAACTAAGATCATTATTGTGCCGTTGGTCTTTGTTGATCTGAGACAGGAGGACTTAGACCAAAATATAACCGCAAAGCTTACGCTTTTTGAATTAAATACACTGTTAAAACTAAAACGGGAGAAAAGTAATGAAGTAATTTTAGACCCCATCATTTTTGCGTCTTTCCCTGAAAGAAGATAAACTTACAATAAAAAGAATGACCTTTATTCGGCTTCTGTTATGATAAAGCATATTACTGCAGGCATAGTGCTAATGCTGATACTTAGTGAAGCAGCACAGGCTCAAAAAAATAAAACGACACAAGCGGATGTTTACTATTTAGGTGGTATATCTCAACTCGAAAATAATTTTCATAGGCAAATGAACTTCGATATTAATAAAGGAAAATATCGGGAGTATTATCTACTCTTTAGGATAGAAGTTAACAAAGGCGGAGTTATAAGAACATAATTTCATTAAATCAAAAAAAAGATGAAGTAACCCAAAGCATATATAGTACACTAATAAAGACTTCTGAAAACTGGAAAAACGGGTCATCAAAAAATCAGGTAGCAATTCTTCCTGTTTTTATAATAGGCGAAGAGAACAAAGGGAACATTGGTAAGCCGAGCAATAACGCGGCGTATGATTATAATGAGATAAAGGGGGCTTTACTGAAACCACTGATTATACCCCAATATAAAGAGAATAATTAGATGGCATAATATAACGGTCAAGCTTGCTTTTTTCCGAACTAAAAAATTGCATTAAATAAAATAGCTAATGTATCATTTTTGAACTTTTATAAGCAGTTAGTTTTGGTTGCGACCTCCGTTTTCACAGAGGTCAATTTTTTTGTACTTATAGTAATAAAAAAGGCATGCCCTGGAAATATTTGACTTGATCCATTATATTCTCAATGTGGATTCTCTCAATTAAAAAACCATGTTCCGTACATACTTCCGTACACATTTTTGATGATGTATACATTACAGTATGTAACTGAACATGGTTTCGTCCGTTTTAAGGACTTTTTCAAGTGGAGGATATCGGAGTCGAACCGACGACCTCTTGCATGCCATGCAAGCGCTCTAGCCAGCTGAGCTAATCCCCCTTGCTCCTGAGCGGAGAGCGAAATTAAAGGAAACAATTAATTTATCCAAGTTC
>JBCNOR010000648.1:0-2942 GCA_039593785.1 Niabella sp.
TATGTCATCAGGGACGTTGAAGTGTCAGGCTCATTAGGCCAATTACTACTTCATTAGCTAATGTCTTTAATGTAAGGGTACTTAATTTTTTTTCTTTATTCAATGGAATGTCCAGAACTATGCCGGCACCACCCTCTATGCCCATATTGGTAAAACCTTTGATGGTACTATAGCTGTTAAAGCCTCTCGTGAGTTCTCCGGTCTTAAAAAGTAAACGATAGGGCCTGGGGCCGCTTTTAAATGCAAACCCGTCATTCATATAATCCTGTTCTATCGGCCACCAGTTCACCGGGTTCACCAGTTCCAGCGAGTCTTTGGAGCCGTCCTGGTAATGAATGTAGATAATGCCGTTCGCCATCTGGCTTTGCTGGTGATTGGTGGTGCCTGCCATTAACAAATAAGCGTGAGAAGCAGAACCACTTAAAGGCAGGCCAACGGAATCCGGAAAGTTATCCCACTGTGAGGTGTAGGCGATGTTTTTATCAGAGCCTAGTTTAAAGGGAATCTGACCCAAGCTAACCTGCTTCTTATTCTTGATACCGGCATCACTGATCTCCGGTTGTATTAAAGGATAGCACCAGTTACCAATGCCCTGCCAGGGAATTTGTAAAGTGGCGCCGGCGGTACGGGGCGACAGGTATTTATGCCTGAAGGTATTAACCACATTGTCGTTCAGAATTCCTGTAATATCGACTGCTTCATAATTGCCTGATTTTTTTACTTCCCAATTTAAAAAGCTGGTGGCAATACCAGAACCATCCTCCCATTGAATGGCAACCTGATTCGTTCCTGTAACAAGGAATGAATCTTTAACGGTATAGCTTGCTGCTTGACCGGCGCTCACTGTAATAAGGCCTGCATGATCGTTGACCATTATACGTCCTTTTTTGTTGAGCCTACTACGATTGATTACTTGTAATTGCGTACCCGAGCCGGAATCAATTGTTTGTATTTCTACAGCTGGAGTCCCATTTATAATTACAGGCTGTATCCATTGAGCCTGTCCCTGGCGTAAAGTAATCCATAAGGTATGCTTACCGGGTTGACTTACCAGGGTAATCGCCTGGTCTTTTTGTCCTGATATGTTGAAAGCCTTTTCGGGATCATCTATGGATTGTATAGTTGCTTTTGTATAATTAAGCTGAAGAGGTGATCCCTCAACGGCTTCATAGTTGCAGGGTGATTGCTCAATGAGTTCGCCTTCCCATTCTACTTCAACATTGTACGTAGTTGATGGTACTGCGGTTATCTTGATAGCCGGGCGATGCAATGCTTCATGGATCCAGGTATAGTTTGCTTTTTTACCATTAATCCTTACATTTTTAACTCTGTCTCTGCGGGCTGGTATCCTCAAACTGAGATTCATCAGTTTGTTATAAGATTGGGTTATCTTATAGCCGGATATATTGCCCTCTTCTTTAAAGTGAAAAGAGATATCGGGTAACGACAATTCTGCAAACCTCCAATCAGATGGAAATCCTGGCTGGAGATTCAATGTGTGATTCAAAGCATCCGGAACAATGCCAAACAGGCCTTCTGTAAGGGTTCTGGCTGCAACACCAATCGGGTCGGCAAAATCCCTGTACAATTCACCTCTTACCGCGTCGTAAAAAGAAAGTTGCTGAAATCCGCCGGGGCTGGAACTGAGATACATACTTTCCACGATACTGTTCTTCCAGAGTTTAAATGCATTGTCTCTTTCATGAGATTGCCAGTAGGCCAATGCAGTATGCAGGTTTTCTGCCAGTGCAACGTTATTGATACTCCAGGTATAAGGTTGCCAGTTAGTGGTGGACAGTAAGAACATATTATCAAATGGGAGGTCGTTGGCTTGTACCGGGATATGGGGTATGGTCTGATCTATATAACGCAACATCTGGAATTGCTGCGCTGGGGTAGCTGCTCCTTCGTCAATGGCGTGGTAAATAGTCCAAAGTCCGGGCGTGGTATGAAGCAACTGCAGTCCCTGCCTGTCTTTGTATTCAGCAAATACACCTTTGTCTTTTGCCCAAAGCTTTTCATTCATGGCTTTGAGGATCTTATCGGCTTCCTTTTGGTAAGGGGTTGGGTCTTCACTTATTAATGAAGCAAGCCTGGCAGCCATTTTATTAGACCGGTAATTATAAGCAGAGGAATGGGTGACGCCGCCACCGCTGTATTGTAAAGCGTCGCTGGCCCAAATACAGGCATAAGCATCGTATAAGCCGTCGCCATCGGCATCAAAGTTTCTTTTTTCCCATTGCAGGTGTAGTTGTAAGGCAGGCCATATTTTTTTTACGTAACTAAGATCGCCTGTGTACTGTAAATGAGTGAGTAGCTGATCGATAAAAACCAGGTTCATATCATAGTGATGCGGACGGATATCACCATTGGGATTGCGGCAGATATACCCGTTACTGAACATGGCAGTTCCCATTTTTTCGAGCTGCCTGGCAAAATGCAGCGCCGTGTCGGGGGTAACCGGTCCGGGTACAATTTGAGTGACCTGCGATTTAAGGTAGCTGTCGAAATGCATCCTGGCGCGGTCGTGCCAGCCTAAAGCATCTGCTGCGTAAGCGCCACGCCAGGCCGGGAGTCTCATTCGCCAGGCAATAGCACCATGCATATAGCTGGGCTCTTCCCATATAGCATCGGCTGCAATAGCCAACGCGGCGCCCAGCGGATTGATATAGTCATCGGGTGTATGCAGCTTTACTCTTTCAGCTATTTTTTTACGGGCAATTTCGGCATGAGTAAATAATGCTGCTGTTTCGCTGTATTTCCTTTTTTTATCCTGGCTTTCAATAAGCCAGTAATAAACACTATTGGGTGATACTTTTACAGATGCGGTTACCATTGGTGTTTTGGAGTGCGCGTCCGAGCCAGTCAATATGAAAGGGTTTTGCTGCTGGTTGGCGTCTGCTATTCTCAGAACAGCCTGCTCCGGGAAGAGACCGCTTATA
>JBCNOR010000649.1:0-2939 GCA_039593785.1 Niabella sp.
TGGCATGATGAGGTGTCTTAAACAAAAAACTCCAGCAATGCTGGAGTTTACCGGTGGTCCCACCTGGGCTCGAACCAGGGACCCTCTGATTATGAGTCAGATGCTCTAACCGACTGAGCTATAGGACCGGCGTCGTGAAACGACAAAATATGTAGAAAAAAGAACTCTTCTTTTTAGGGAGAGCAAAAGTATAGAAAAAAAACAAAACTATCGCCAGAAATTCCTGAATTTCTCCTCCCGGCTATTTCCCGGCAAAATCTGCCAGGTAGGAGCAGCGGGTTAGGGCGTCTTCATAAAACCTTGTATTACCATATTGGGCTTTTAGCTGCGCATAGTATTTGTTGTCAGCAAACTTCAACATGTATTCGTCGGTTTTACGACTATACTCATCATAGCTGCCGAAATCCAGGTATTGTGGCTTTGGTAACTGTTTCTGACTGCATTTGGCCATCATAAACAGGCATTTGGCTTTAAACTCAGCATTGCTGCTGGCCTCCATAGCTTTTTTAAAATAAGATTCTGCCGTTGAGGCCGTATAATAATCCTTTTGAAAAGATGTAGCATTTTTCGGTACATAATACCCATCTGCCCCGCTGCGCCAGTATTCCACCAGGTTCCAGGCATAGCCATAGTAAGTAACATTATAATAACCCAAGGCCAGCTTATACAGGTGCTGGGCGGCATTTTTCGTATCAGTTTTTGCAAGCCCCTGCAAACGCTTCATTTCTTTGGCATATGCCAGCTTATTGGTGGTTACTTTATCGCCTGGCAACCGTTCTTCCTGATCATACAGCAGCTCTTTGAAAGGATCTTTCTCAATAGTTTTGTTCTGGCCCGGCACTTTTTGCAACCATTCTATGGCTTTGTCATAATTGTAATCCCGCAGGTAAGCAGTACCCGCAAAATCGGCCACTGTTTTTATTTTCAGCCGGTTATTGGTTACTAAAAACTGCTCGAAAGGAGTGAATTTTTTCGCCGCTAAGAAATGATATAATCCTTCCGCTTGCAGGCCGTTTAACTGTTCTCTTAAAAATTCGGTCGACTGATTATAATAATCAGGCATTAAAGACTCCGGCGATCCGATAGCCAATACCGCTTTATCTAACTGGCCCTGTGCCTTATATCGTTTGGATAAAATATCTACTAAAACATTCCTGTAAAATTTATACCATTGGCTCTGCTCTTCATTGCCATAATAGTAAGCATTTTCCTCTCCTTTTTCCTTTTCATTTTTAACCGCCTTGCTGTACAACCATTTTAACGAGGGCAAAATCTTTTCTTCAAAAGCTGCGTCAATTTTATCCTGTGCGCTTATTTGTACCAGCAGGTTGGTCAGCATCATTTGATCCTGCAAACGATCGTTCAACTTCGCTGTCTTTAAAGGAGCAAGAAAGCTATTGGCCTTATTATAATCCCTCAATATATAAGCACCGTAGGCCGCCGACAACTGCATCAATGCCTGGTCTTTTACTTTGGAGTCCTTGCTCAAATTGCTTACAAATTCAATAAAAGCATTGAGTTTGGGCTTTTCCTTTTTTAAAATGCTGTCGGTTTCTTTGCCGCTGTACTGGTAGTAATAGCTAATACCTAATAAACCACTATTGTATTCTTTACCGATAAGCGGTGTTAGATAACGTTCTTCATACTTGTTGATTTCCCTTACCACCAGTGTGGGTATTAAATCTGAAGAGGGTTTTAACTGATATATCTGCTTCAAAAGAGCGAGGCCATTATGCGGGTTCTTTAACGCAAACAATGAAAGCATATCAGCCTTTTCATCATTGTTCTTACAAAGAGCCAAATAGCTTTTGGGGTTATCCGTTTCAACTACCGACCAATCGAACCCATAGTAATTAGAGATCTTTTTAGCCTGGCTTTGATGAAATGCCTTAGAAAAAAGATAAGCAGCCTCCTGGTTCTTTCCGGTGCGGAATAAAGCACCCGCCTTGAGCGCCAGGCTCATAGGTTGCAATACACTGGGTACAGTATTACCACTTAGCATTTCATCGTAATACTTAATGGCATCGCTGCTCCGGTTATTATAATGCGCCAGCCTTACCACCTGGTAAGCGTATTTCAATTTAAACAAGTCTGTTTTTGCTGCTGCATACAATTGCAAACCATTCTTCAGCAACCGGTCCATCACAATGCTATCGCGCTTCTCGGGCTCCCATTGGCTGATCTCCGTTACATGTGGCTCTACCTTTTTTGCATAGAGGATATAACCTAGCGCCTCCAGGTTTTTACTTTTCAAAAAATACTGCGACATTCCATTCCGGCTGATGGAATCAGGTAGTGTAGCCGGCGTCTTTTTCTCAATATGATAGTACAATGTGTTGATGTCTTTTGCAGGAAATTTCATTACAAAGGCATCGGCATCTTTCTCCGAAACCGCTTTGCCGGTAAAGTCTACCCATTCTTTTACCAGTACTTCAGCAGCACTTACCGGTTCTTCGTAATCAAACAAAAACTGCTCATTGGTATAAAAAAAGGGTTTGTACTGTATTTGAGATGCGGCATACTGATTGAAAAAACTGAGATAATAATCATAAGGGTCAATACCTCCACCGCAGCCAATAATGTTTTGAGGGAAGGACACCAGCCCTGCACTAATAACGCCGCAAACCGCTGTAAAAGTTTTCCAGGTCATGTAAATTGTATTTGCTTAAAATTGTTGAATCGCAATGATACAAAGCTACGCGCAGATTTTTTGTTGCGAGCTTTTTGTTTAGCTGAATTACTATTTTATTGAGAGATTCGACAGCGCTGTTTTCATATCGTAAAATATCACCTGTCTTTAAAGGACGATCGTTAACCAACGTGTCCCGAAGCACTTTATATACCTGCTTTCCTTCTTTTTGAAAGGTATGTAACACCTCTGCCGGTATATAAGACAATAGTCCAGCATAATGATGATCGCGAAACAATACATACCAGTC